>JAYSLE010000017.1:0-3920 GCA_043725845.1 Candidatus Saccharimonadota bacterium | reverse complement strand
TCGACTTGCATAGTATTCGCCGAATTCTGTAATTGCGAAATCTTTTTCCATAATTTCTCCTTAGAATATATTTTAGTACAAAGAGGCGGTTTTGGGCATTGTCGAGCCGTGGAGGATTTTTAGAACTTCTTCGGCTTCTACGGTTTCTTTTTCCAGTAGAGCTTTTTTTAGCTCCTCTAGCTTAGGTACGTTGGCTTTAATAACAATATGGGCCCTATGGGCAGCTTCGGTAATAAGGGCCTCTACTTCATCGTCAATTACTTTGGCAGTTTCGTCTGAATATTGTCGTTCGTGCATCATTTTTTCGAACATCATGCCATCGTCGGTATGGAACACCTGGTTGCGTAGTTTTTTACCCATGCCCTGGTTTACAATCATCTCGCGGGCCAGCTCGGCGGCCTTTTGTAAATCGCTGCCAGCACCGGTTGTTACGCGGTCGTCGCCGTACATAATTTCCTCGGCTACTCGGCCTCCCAGCATCCGGGCCAATACGTCTTTATATTCAATAATACTGTGATAGCTCTTATCTTCCGGGGGAATAAACCAAGTCACGCCACCAGTACCACCGCGTGGAATAATAGTAACCTTGTGCACCATATCGCTATCGGGCAAAACGTGCCCAACTACAGCATGCCCGGCTTCGTGGTAAGCGGTTAGTTCTTTTTCTTTCTCGCTCATAATTTTGCTCTTGCGCTCTGGGCCAATGGCTACTTTTTCGAAAGCGCCCACCACATCATCGTTTTCTATTACTTTACGGTTATGACGAGCGGCCAAAATTGCGGCTTCGTTAGCGATGTTGGCAAGATCAGCGCCGCTGGAGCCGGCAGTTTTAGCGGCTAGGCTATCCAGGTCTACATCTTTACTGACTGGTTTTTCGGCAAAATGCACTTTTAGAATTGCTTCGCGGTCTTTTCTGTCTGGTAAATCGATATTTACTCGGCGGTCAAAACGCCCGGGGCGCAGCAGCGCAGGATCAAGAACGTCCGATCGGTTGGTAGCCGCTAGTACAATTACGTTTACACCTTGCTCAAAGCCGTCCATCTCTACAAGGATCTGGTTTAGGGTCTGCTCACGTTCATCGTGCCCACCGCCCATGCCACTGCCGCGGCGGCGGCCCACAGCATCAATCTCGTCAATAAATATAATGCAGGGGGCGTTCTTTTTTGCCTTGTTAAATAAATCGCGCACCCGGCTGGCTCCAACACCTACAAACATCTCTACAAATTCCGAACCACTGATACTAAAGAACGGCGCGTTAGCCTCGCCAGCTACTGCGCGGGCCAGCATGGTTTTACCAGTTCCTGGTGGGCCAACCAATAGCACTCCTTTAGGAATCTTGGCTCCAACGCCCTCAAACTTCTTGGGAAACTTTAAAAACTCTACAACTTCTTCTAAATCCTGCTTAGACTCTTCGTTACCAGCTACGTCTTTAAACGTAATGCTGTTTTTTTCGTTGCCATAAAGCCGGGCTTTGCTTTTGCCAAAACTCATTGCTTGGTTACCCTGCCCCTGTGCACTCCTGAACATTACTATGATAATAACCGCGATAATTACTACTGGCAGCACGCTACCCAAAAGCGTAATCCAAATACTATTGCTGCCAGACTGTGGTTTATTGTTCAGCTCTACCTTGCCCTGTTTTAAACCCTGCTCGTAAATACTGGATCCGGGTTCTTTAAAGGATTTTTCAGTGGCCTTTGTCTGCCCAACCGGCGTAATGCTTAATTGGTTGTCATTAACCGTAATCTGGCTGATTTTGCCTTGGTTGGCGTCTGATATAACCTGAGAAAATGGAACAGTCTTTAGCTGGCTAGGTTGGTTTACTGCAGCCCAGGCAATTAGTCCAAATAAAATTAATAACGCTACAAACCCGGCGTTTTTAAAGTTGTTATTTTTCTTATCACCGCCTCCACCACGCGGGAGACGAAATTGCTTTCTGTCCATACTCAGACAATATTATAACAGGCAGGTTAATCAGATTAGCCTAAGATGGCAAATCGCTCTTCAATTACAAGGTCTAGGCCACCAATAATTGGCTGTTTGGTCCCGGATTTAGCAGTTTTTAAAGCCATGCTAATTTTTTCGACATTTTTTTTATTAAATTCACGTATTCCTAAGCTGCGTAGCCATATCATAATCAGCTCGTTGCCAATTTCGTTAGGTAACAGTGAAAATTTATATCTGTTAATTTTATTATCTTGAATAACTAAGCGCGATAAAGTCGCAATTATTTTATCAATCTTAATATTACTTTTTGCGACATTATCTGCATTTTCTAAAAACTGCTCGCGACCATTATTGGTTAATCTCGATGTTATGTTGCTACGAATATAGTTGCGCAGGTAAGTTTCGTCTTTATTGGTCGAATCTTCTCGCCATTTTACACCGTTTTTTTGAGCATAGTCTATAATCTCAACCTTGGGATGGGCTAGAAGTGGCCGTAAAGCCGCTTTATTACTACTTATTGCGCTTATCCCGCGGCGACCCGTTCCGCGTAGCATGTTTAATACTGCCGTTTCTATCATATCGTCCTGATGGTGAGCTGTAATAATCAGATCCGAACCAGTTTTTTGTCTTACATTTTCCAAAAATTTATACCTAGCGGTGCGGGCAGTTGCCTCGCTAGCACCAACACCCAGCTTGCCTCGTCCAACTTCTACAGGGAGATCGTGTTCTTTGGCAACCGACATAACTAACTTTTCATCCTCGTTAGCATCAGGCCTAATCCCGTGATTAAAATGCGCTACAATCAGCTCAATCGAGCCGATTGAGTCGCTAGTCGATAGTCGCGAGTCATTAGTCTTGGTAGTTTTCTGTTCTTTTGCTAGTGACTGTCGACTATCGACTAGCGACTGGTCCTTTTGCATTAATAAATGCAAAAGGACCATAGAATCAACGCCGCCGCTAACTGCCAACACGTACTTTCCGGGTTTAATATGTATCTTCATTGTTCTTTTAAAGTATATCTGTAAAAACGATTTGTTCTCACTCTTTGTAAACTCTGTTATAAAATAGTGCTAGAGTTAAAACGATGGAATCAATACATTCCCACAATACCAGCAACACTTTCGTTTTAAGAAGGTTTATACTCCCCAGCCCTGTTCAAATACTGCTTTATATACTGAGTGGCTTAATCATTCTGAGCGCCATTAACGCCCGGGCAATCTGGCGATACCTTTATAATGACCCTGCTGGCCAACAGCGAGCAGTTAGCATCTTTACCGAAAGCCCCAGCAGCCAGGCAAGCAGTGGATTTTTGTCGAGCCTCGCCCAAGGCCGATTACTGCAAATACTCCTGTGGACGTTAATTGGGGTAGTGATTTATAGCGTGATCTGGTTTATTAAAAATTTATTTAATAACGTTCGTAACGATATTGTTGCCGATGAATACGTTCACCCCAAATCATACAACCGGCTCGGATACTGGAAATCCATTTTACTTCGCAAGGCCTTTTTTATCCTAAACGTTTCTGTGCTATTGGGTCTTATCTATGCCTCGGCTCGTATCCTGCCATTGCTTTCGAGTACCTTCTATCTATCGATTCACAATTTTAGACTTGCTGATATCTCGGGAGTTTTTGTCTCGTCGCTTATGTTGGCGGTTCTGATGCACGTTGTTGTAGTAACTATCCATACCACTCTAAATTCTTGGCGATTTATCTACGCAGATTTATGAGCGACTCGGGTTTTGTGTTTTCGGTACTCTTTTTGTGTTAAATAGATAATCAATATATCGAGAACAGTTAGCAAAGCCAGCGCGACCGAAAAGCGAACCAACGTAATCCGATATATCTGATAGAGCGCGAATAAGGCCGTAACAACAATTAGCCCAATGTAGGCCCACAAATGATCACGAATGACTTCAATAACTAACACTAACTTTACAATTCCATGAGCTAGCAGATATAGGGCAGCAAAAG
>JAYSLE010000016.1:0-7547 GCA_043725845.1 Candidatus Saccharimonadota bacterium | reverse complement strand
CACGCGGCGTTGCTCCATCAGGCTTTCGCCCATTGTGGAAAATTCCCTACTGCTGCCTCCCGTAGGAGTCTGGACCGTGTCTCAGTTCCAGTCTGACTGATCATCCTCTCAGACCAGTTAACGATCGTCGCCTTGGTAAGCTATTACCTTACCAACTAGCTAATCGTACGCAGGCCGCTCCCAAAGCGCTAAAGCTTTGCTCCGAAGAGATTATGCGGTATTAGACACCGTTTCCGGTGCTTATCCCTCACTTTGGGGTACGTTCCTACGCGTTACTCAGCCGTCCGCCGCTCGTGTACTTTCACACTCCATTCAACCTAATCCCAAACATTATTTAGGGGTTAAACGAACTGTGAAAGCCTTACCGCTCGACTTGCATGTATTAGGCACGCCGCCAGCGTTCATCCTGAGCCAGGATCAAACTCTTCAAAAAAATTTGATCTTACTGATCAAAACAAACGTTGGTTTTTAAAATATAAAACCAACAAAACTGACGTTGATTTGCACTACTTAATTTTCAATGAGCGCTTAAAGGCTTAGCCTACTCCTCTGGCAGGCTGTGTCCGGTATTCCGATGCCTCAAATATGGAGGCATGTAAAGTAAGACACCCTAAAAGCTAGTCCTATGGTAACTGATAAGCCTAGTGCCGTCAACCCGTTAATTTCACGCCATCCCGCTTATGTACTTTTCTACAACACTCCCCGCCAACGAACAGAGCAACCATTAGCATTTTTCTGTTAATTGTGAAAATGGTAAAGTAGGCTTTAGAATTTCGACCCCTGCCTCGGCGGGAGCCGAGGTTAGCCCTTTCCCTGCTACATCGCGCTGGAAGGAGAACCGTTGATCTCAAAACTTGTGGTTGGAGTGGTTTGTGCTGGGATCGGAATCTTGGTCCTTTACAAACCAATCCCGTTAAAGCAAGACGATCGATGGGTGAATACGTATATCAGATACGCAGCGTTTACAATCGGGGCCGCGTATTTAGTTTCTGCCTTAAAGAAACGCTGACCGGAAGGAGCCCAGAAATTGTTGCCACGAACTATCACGCTCCGCTGTCCAAAGGGCCACAGAATTACGGCACCTCGTCAGCGTGTAGAACGTATGGTTGGGAAAAAAGCGGCTGACCGAGTCAGCCACGACAAGGCGATCCTGTCCATCACCCCTGATGTCTGTCCTGAATGTAACAGTACAAGACCCAAGCGCTAGCTGACCCGAAAGGAGCCCTAATGCGTGGGTGGCCTAAATACAAGAATCGGTATCCCAGCAATATCACCGTGGACATACTGATTAGGTGCTGGTTTGCCGGCGGATGTTTTGCAGCTCTAGCTCTCATTCTTCTAGGAAATGGGGACTGGGTTTCAAAAGTCGGGATTGGCATCCTAGTTGTCTGGGCTCTGTCCCTGGCAGTAGCTGGGATGTTCTTTTCCGATTAGGAATTGAAACTCCTCAAAAAGATGGGCGGTCGAGCACATTTGCTCCCGCCCCAGCGCCATGAGCGCTCCTGCTTTAAAAGTAGTTGAGCGCCTGGCGCTTTTTCATACCCTTGTAGCGAATGGTCTAGTTCGGCTATATGGCTGGCCCTGATTAGATGTTGTTAACAACTAGGCGTCCTTGGGTGCGAGGATTGTTTGACGAAAAAGGTTGCCGGGGGCAAGCTTTTGAGGAGTTCCGGAGCAAGCCTGGTTTTAATCAACAGCTACTCAAGGTTAGACATCTTAGCCGAGAGGTTTGGTTACTTTGCCGGAACAAAGTAACGAATTTGAGTTCTTTGAAAAAGAACTACTCATTTTTTGGTTTCGCAGAAGCCTTGGGCTTGTCCGACTTGGGCTTTGTTTCTGGTTTGGCATCTGTTGTTGGAGCATCAACATATTCTTCGTCTTCACCTTCTTCTACCTTTTCAACAAGTGCAAGTGAGACAACTGAGTCGCCGTCGTTCATGCGCATAATTCGCACACCTTGGGTGGCCCGACCTAGTTCTGGGATATCTTTAAGGCCCAGGCGGATGGTCTGGCCGCTGGTACTGATGATAATAACCTCTTGGTCGGTTCCAACTAGGCTTTTAACCCCTATTAGCGAGCCGGTCTTTTTATTAACCACGGCCGATCTTATGCCCACGCCGCCGCGCTTATGAGCAGTAAACTGGCTAATTTTGGTGCGCTTGCCGTAGCCAAATTCGCTAATTACAAAAATGTTGGAATCTTCTTCTACAATGTCCATGCCAATTACATAGTCGCCGGTGCGCAGTCTAATACCCCGCACACCGCGGCTCACCCGCCCCATTGGCCGGGCATCGCGCTCGTGGAACCTAATGGCCTGGCCTTGGGAAGTAGAGATAACTACCTCGTTATCGCCGGTAGTCATTCTAATCCACTTAAGCTCATCGCCGTCGTCTAAGTTAATGGCAATCAGGCCGGTTTGGCGGACGTTTTGGTACTGCTCAAAGGGCGTTTTCTTAACCACGCCGCGGACCGTGCACATCAGCAAATGGCCACCAGCCGCAGTGCCTTTAGAAACGTTAATAACAGATGAAACGACCTCTTCCGGCTGGAGCTGAAGCAGATTAACAATGGCTATGCCCTTGGCGTTTAAGCCAACTGCCGGCACCTCGTAAGTTTTAAGCCTAAACACCCGGCCTTTATTGGTAAAGAACAGCAGAAAATCGTGAGTGCTGGCATTAACTACGTGCTCAATAACGTCTTCCTCGCGGGTGGCCATACCCCGCTTGCCCTTGCCGCCGCGGTGTTGCTTACGGTAATCGGCAATTTGCGAACGCTTAATATAGTTAGCTGATGTAAGCGTAACAACAACCTGCTCTTCTGGGATTAAATCTTCGTCGTTAAGCCGGCCCAGCTCACTAGCTACAACCTTTGTCCGCCGCTCGTCGCCAAACTGTTTTTTCATTTCTTCTAGCTCGGTTTTGATAATCTTTAGGATCTTCTTTTCATCGGCCAAAACGCTCTTTAGCTCGCCGATTAGCTTAACCAAAGCCGCCAACTCATCTTCAATTTCTTTGCGCTCTAGGCCGGTTAGGCGGCGTAGTTGCATGGCCAAGATGGCCTGGGCTTGAATATCCGATAGTTTGAACTTTTTAATTAAATTTGCCTGGGCTTCCTCGCTAGTTTGGCTGGCCCGGATAACCTTAATAACTTCGTCGATGTGGTCTAGGGCAATCTTTAGGCCTTCTAGAATGTGGGCCCGCTCCTCTGCCTTGCGCAGTTCGAATTCAGTGCGGCGGCGGACCACTACCTGGCGGTGCTTAATATATTCGCCGATGATGTCTTGCAGGCCCAAAACCCGCGGTTGAATACCATCGATTAAGGCCAGCATGTTGTAGTGGAAGGTCTGCTGCAAAGGTGTTAATTTGTAAAGTTGGTTGAGCAGTTTCTTGGGATAAGCATCTTTTTTAAGATCAATCACTACCCTAACCACGCCGCGAGCGGTTTCATCGCGTAGATCGCGGATACCGCCAATTTTCTTATCTTTATAAAGCTCGGCAATTTTTTCCATTAGGCTGGATTTGTTTACGCCGTAGGGAACCTCGGAGATTACTATCTGGGGCGTGCCTTTTTTGTCTTCTTCAACACTGGCCACACCGCGCACTACTACTCCACCGCGGCCGGTAGCCAAAGCTGTACGGATAGATTCTTTGCCGTAAATTACTCCGCCGGTTGGAAAATCCGGGCCTTTAACAAACTCTAATAAATCATCAAGAGTAGCCGCCGGATTATCGATTAGACAGATAGTTGCATCAATAACTTCTGTAATGTTGTGGGGCGGAATATTGGTGGCCATACCCACGGCAATACCCAGCTGTCCGTTTAGCAGTAAATTGGGCAATTTGGCTGGCAGAACCTCGGGTTCTTGCTCGCTGCCATCGTAGTTGTCGCGGAAAGGTACGGTTTCTTTTTCTATATCCTCTAGCAAAGCCTGGCCGGCTTTGGCCATGCGGGCCTCGGTATAGCGCTGGGCAGCTGGCGGATCGCCGTCCATACTACCAAAGTTGCCCTGGCCGTCCACTAACAGATAGCGGGTAGACCAATCTTGGGCTAAGCGGACCATGGCGTCATAAATGGCTACATCGCCGTGGGGGTGGTATTTACCCATTACATCGCCGGTAATTCTGGCACTTTTAACAAACTTAGAGCCCGGTTTCCAGCCGTTTTTGTCCATGGAGTATAGAATGCGGCGGTGCACTGGTTTTAACCCGTCACGGACGTCCGGAAGCGCTCTGGCTACAATAACGCTCATACTATAGCGCAGGTAGCTATCTTCCATAACGTCTTCTACGGTGCGTAGTTCTACGGTTTTACTGTGCGTGCTGCTAACAAACTCGGCGTTATCAAAAACATTGCCGGCATTACTTATAACCTCGCCGGAATCTTTCCTGTCGTCAGAGATCATATCATCCATAGCTATACGTCTAGGTCCTTAACGAATTTGGCATGGGTTTGAATAAAGTTCTTGCGCAGTTCTACCTCTGTGCCCATCAGCTTATTAAAGATGGCATCGGCTTTTTCGGCATCGGCCAGACGGACCTGCACCAGCACTCGGTTTTCGGGGTTCATGGTGGTCTCCCATAGCTGATCGGCGTCCATTTCACCCAAGCCCTTGTAGCGCTGTAGATCTGTTAACCCAGCCTGTTTTTTACGGTCGTCTTTGCTGGCCACCGCTGTGCCGCGTTCTTTACGATCGGCAATCAGCTTATCTACCAAACTGTCGCGCTCATTATCACTGTACGCATATTGGCGCTTATTAGAACCGCTTTTTAGCAGATATAGGGGCGGTTTGGCCAGGTATAGATGCCCGCGGTCGATAATTGGGCGCATGTGGCGGAAAAAGAAAGTGAGCAGCAGCGTGCTGATGTGGCTGCCGTCTACATCGGCGTCGGTCATGATAATAATCCGGTGATAACGCAGGCCGTCCATACTAAACTGCTCTTCTATGCCCACGCCCAGGGCTTTGATTAGGGTTACGATTTCGTTATTGGCCAGCATCTTGTCTAACCTAGCCCGCTCGACATTTAACACCTTACCGCGTAGCGGCAAAATGGCCTGGGTCTTGCTGTCGCGGCCACTTTTGGCCGAGCCGCCGGCGCTATCGCCCTCTACAATGTAGAGTTCGCTGTCGGCCGGATTGCGAGATGAACAATCGGCCAGCTTACCAGGCAAACCGGAACCCTCTAGAACACCTTTTCTAATAATGTTATCGCGGGCGGCTCGGGCGGCTTTGCGGGCTCGGGCGGCTAGTAAACCCTTACTGACAATTTTGCGGGCCACATTGGGGTGTTCCTCTAGGTAATAGGTAAACCATTCACCCATAACTTGCTCTACATAACCCCGAACCTCTGGGTTGCCCAGCTTGTTTTTGGTCTGGCCTTCGAACTGGGGATCGGGCAATTTTACTAAAATAACAGCAGTCAGGCCTTCCCGGCAATCCTCTCCGGACAGGTTTTCTTCTTTTTCTTTAATAAGTCCAGATTTGCGAGCGTAATCGTTAACCACCCTGGTTAGGGCAGTCTTGAAGCCGGTTAAGTGCATGCCGCCGTCGGGGTTATAAACGTTATTGGCAAAGGGCATCACGGTTTCTGAAAAAGCGTCGTTATACTGAATGGCGATTTCTACCACCGCCTCTTTAACTTCTTTGTCTACGTAAAAAATGTCCTCGTCTAACACCTCTCGCCCGGCATTTAGGTGGCGCACATAGCTTTGAATACCGCCTTCAAAGTAAAACGAATAGGCTTTGCCGGTTTTATTATCTTTTATAGATGTGCGCACACCTTTGGTCAGATAGGCCTGATGGCGCAAACGGTTTAAAATCGTATCGTAGTTAAACTCTACCGTTTCAAAGATGCCGGCATCTGGGTAAAAGGTAATTGTGGTGCCGTTTTTATCGCTTTTTCCAACAATTTCTAGCTTGGTTTTGGGCGCTCCAAGAGCGTATTCTTGGCGGTAATTACTACCCTTTTGATACACGTCAACAACTAGCTTAGAAGATAGGGCGTTAACCACGCTAACACCTACGCCGTGTAACCCACCAGACACTTTATAACCGCCGCCGCCAAACTTGCCGCCGGCGTGCAGAATGGTTAGGGCGGTTTCTACGCCGGATTTGCCGGTTTTGGCGTGCTTGTCTGTAGGAATACCACGGCCGTTATCTGTTACGGTTACACCGCCGTCTTCTAGCATTTCTACAGTAACCTCTGTAGCAAAGCCGGCTAGGGCCTCGTCTATGCCGTTATCGATAAGTTCCCAGACTAGGTGATGCAGGCCCTCTACCCCTGTTGAACCAATATACATACCCGGGCGTTTGCGAACCGGATCCAAACCCTCTAAAACCTGGATTTGGCTGGCATTATAATCGCTTCTTTTTTGCTCTGCGCTCAACTAAAAAATAACCCTCTCTTTAAGAACCTGTTTATCTGTTTCCACTCTGTTTATATTTTAGCAAAAATTGGACCCCAAAACAAGCTTTTTTAACACTTTTCAAAGCTTTAGCTAACACCCGTTTAACATTCAATAGCTTTGCACCACTTGCTGTGGCCGTTTCATGTCAATACCCATATGCCGCCGTTCGTTGTTGTAGTAGCTAAGATAGGCCGTTAGGTCTTTGTCTTTAGCTAAATTCCAAGTAGAGTACTTACCAAGTAATTCATCCTGAAGGGTACGATTGAATCTCTCGATGTGAGCATTGTCATTGGGTGTGCGTACTCTAGAATGCCTAAGGATAACATCATGGCTGGCTAACATGGTACGGAACCAAACGGCAAACTCTGGTCCGTTATCGGTCTGGAGCAGCTCAAACCTAAAGCCAGCCCGCTTCTGGGCCCGCAGGACAAAGTCTAGGGCTATGTTGCTGCGTAGTTTCGGATGTAGCTCAGCATAGGCCCAGCGAGAACAAACATCTATTAGGGTATATACATAGAACCTGTCGTTAGTCTGCCAATCTAGGTAGTGGATAGTATCAGCTTGCACTAGTACCCCGGGAGCTATTGGTAGCGGCCGAGCTACACGAATCTTTTGGCGGTGATATCTCTTAGTCTTTAACAGCTCATGGCGGGACAGAGTCCGCTTAATACTAGACAGACTGACTGTAATCCCTTGTTCCTTCAGATCCTCGTAGATTACTTCGCTGCAACGACCATGCTTGAGCCGCTCGGCTACGATAGAGGCAATGGTCTCTGGGCTCAGTTGATTAGGGTGTGACTTAGGCCTGGAGCTTCTGGTTGGTACGCCACCATTAACATGCAGATATTCCTTTTCCACTCTCTGAGTCCAACGAACTACACTAGAATGAGAATAGCCTAGATAGCGAGCTACCTTGCGTCTTGACCAGCCCTTTCGAACAAGTTTTACTGCCTCCATCCGTACACGAGGCAGATTTGGGTTATTAGAATATGACATAGCTCAATCCTGACATAAAAGTGGTGCAAAGCTATTGAACCATTACGGCGCATTGCATATGGGGTGGATTAGTGATATAATAACGGTATGGGGCTGAATTTTAAGCTCGACGAATGGACTTTAACAAGCTACGATGGCAGGCCGGA
>JAYSLE010000015.1:0-19717 GCA_043725845.1 Candidatus Saccharimonadota bacterium | reverse complement strand
GGTTAAGTAATTATTTCTTTTTGGTAACTTTGGGTTTTGCCGGTTTCTTTTCGGCTTTAGCTTTGGGCTTTTCAGTCTTGGGTTTTTCGGTCATCAACTCTTGCTTAATTTCTGTATACTGATCCTCTACACTGGCCTTTGATTTTGCGGCTTTAACTTCCTGCTCGCTCGGTTTTAAAACAATGTGTCTGTCGCGGCCTTCGCCCACCGATTCGGTTAGTAGCCCAAAATCACCAGCCGCTTTGTGCACCACTCGGCGATCTGCTGCGTTCATTGGCACTAAATCTTTGGCTTTACCGCTGGATTGGACCTCTTTAAACCAACCCTTGGCAACATTTACCAGGCGTTCGGCACGGCCGCGCTTATAATCTGCTACATCAACATTAACCCGGTGATTAAAATAATTCTGGTTTCTGAGTGCGGTGCTGATGGTATATTGCAGCGCCCGCATAGTGTCGCCATGTTGGCCAATTAAAAACCCATTTAGATGGGTTGATGGAATGTTTAGTTCTATTACCTCGTTATCCTCTGTAGTGGCGTAAACATCGGTATTAAGACCAAAAAATGAAAGTAGGTCCTCTAGATACTTTTTAGCATACTGAATCGCTTCTTCTAAGTTATCGTTCATCCCGTTAGAAGTCCGGTTCGCATCCTGCAAATCGGCATTATCACCAGAATTATTACTTCTAACGGGATTCATTATCGCCTTTTCCTTTTACGAGTTGGCGCTTTTTTTGTCTTGGATTTTTTTGTAGATTTCGGTTTGGAGCCTGACGCGGGTTCGACTGTAGTGCGAGTAACGGTAAGACTTGAAGCAGCGGCTACATCTTGCTCTAAAATCTTCTTTTGCTGGATTATTGCCACCACACTTGTTACCAACCAATAAAGAGGCAGGGCGGCCGCAAAACGCAAGCCAAAAATAAATACAAACAGTGGGATAACATACAGTGTGCCTCGGCCTACGGCGGCATTAACCTCTTGCTGGTCGGCGCTTTTACCCTGCCCGGCCTCGCTTAAAATTTTACGCAGACCCCGCGAGCTTGCATCGTTAGGTAACAGCTGCTTACTCTGGTAGAACTGGCCAGCGGCGCTTAGTAATACCAAAATTAAAGCTGGCCAATAGATGCCGGCGGCTCCCGACGCACTGCGAGTTAAGTTAATAACGCCAAGTAAGGTACTATCAAAACGGTGGATGTCGCCCGATAAGCTTTGTATCCAACTAAGGTGATGTAGGGCCGGATAAGAAAAAGTTGTTATTACATGGGGATCTTTAACAATTCGGTTTACGGCACTATATAGACCAATTAAGACTGGTAGCTGTACTACTAAGATACCCAGACTAGCAAAAGGATTAATCTCGCGCTCTTTATAAAGCTCCATTGTTAGGGCCGATTCCTTTTTTTTGTCACCTTTGGCGGCGGCTTTAATCTTCTTAAGCTCCGGCGTGAGGGCCCGCATAGCTTTGGCATGGTTAAGCTGTTTTTTTACCAACGGCCACATAGCAAGACGAATAAAGATGGTAAAGATAATTATTGCCAAACCAAAGTTATGGCCGGGTAATACGGCGCAGATTAGTACCAGTAAATTAAATATTGGTTGGACAATTATTGTGGTGAACATAGCTGCTCTTTCTTTCGACTTACTATAACATGCCCGGCCCTATACTCACCCCGGCAACTGCCCTTTGTTGTGGTGGGCTACCCGGGTAAGATCCCGGCGTCTTGTAGCTGTTTTTTCAGTTGATTAGATAGGCCAACTGCGGGTTGGCTTAGTATCTCCGGCTGAAACACAGTTATAACAATATCGACTGGTTGGCTTGCTACACTCATATATTCCCGCAATAGGGCATATAGGCGGCGGCGAATACGGTTGCGAGCAACGGCCGATTTATGGACTTTACGGCTAACAACTACGGCAGCTCGGTAAGAGCGGCGATTGGTTGGCAGTGTTCGTACAGCAAACAGCGGGCCTCGGACCATTTTGCCGCGGCGGTAAACATCGTTTAACGATTTACGGCCATGAAACCGATTAGGGTTGGCAATCATACTACTAGGATATGAAAATTGATCTAATTGACCTAATTATTCTAATTGATCTAACGCCTCTAAACTTAGAGAATTGGAAATTGGGATTTGTATAGAAATTAGTAATTCTTAGTGGCTTAGGCGGCTGCGGCCTTTGGCTCGGCGGCGGGCCAGTACATTTTGACCGGCCTTGGTTGCCATTCGCTTCATAAATCCGTGTTCGCGGCTGCGCCGACGTTTTTTGGGTTGGTAAGTTCTCTTGGGCATAAGGTAATTATAGATGAAAACCCCTAGAATGTGGATAGGTGATATTTTAGGGTGCGACAGATATCACTTTTAGTAGCATTGTTTTACCATGTTTAGACGGTTGCTTCAAAGCCAGTAGAATTTACGACGCTAAACCACAATTTTTGACAAGTTATACACGCTTTGCTATCTTTTTTCCACAATATAACTGATTGAGCGCGTATGTGTGTACAAGTTTTCCTCTTTGGGTAATATTGAGCAGTTTGGTGTAGTGATTTTTGATAAACCTGTGGAAAAACCCACCATCCTTGTTTATAGTTAGAGTTACTTTCTAAGCGAGTTTAGTAAAAACCGAAAACGAGGGATGATTTGAAGGATAGTGTTTCCGAATCCACGCTTTGGCAAGCGGTGTTGGGCGAGATAGAGCTTAGTGTTTCTAGGGGTAATTTTGTCACCTGGTTTAAAAACACTCAGCTTATTCGTAGTAAGGATAATATTGTGGTTATCGGCGTACCTAATGTCTTTGTTAAAAACCAACTAGAAAGAAAGTTTGACAGCTTAATACTAGAGGTTTTAGCAAAAAATGGAACCAAGCCGGACCGCGTAGAATACAAAATCCACACTGGAATTTCCCCAACCCCCAAACTAGACGAAGAAGTAATTTTAAAGAACCCGGGTAAAATTGGCTCTGCTCCTCGTAGCCAGATTACCGATGTTACCCACTCTTACCGAATGGGCCTAAATGAACGTTATACTTTTGAAAACTTTGTGGTCGGCTCTAGTAACGAACTAGCCTATGCGGCTTGCCAGGCCATCGCTGCCAAGCCAGGCGCCAAATATAATCCTTTGTTTATTTACGGGGGTGTAGGTATTGGAAAAACCCACCTAATACAGGCCGTTGGTAACGCTATCTTAGCCGCCAAGCCAACTACCCGAGTGGTCTACGCATCAACCGAACAGTTTGTGCAAGAATTTGTAGACGCCCTAAGGTTCAAAAAAAATACTACGGGCTTTGCCGGATTTTATCGTAACACCGATGTCTTAATTGTTGATGATGTCCAGTTTTTAGCCGGTAAAGAAAGGGTCCAGGAAGAATTTTTTCATACTTTTAATGCTCTTTATCAGGCCAATAAGCAAATTATTATAAGCTCCGATAAATCACCAAAGGATTTACCGACCCTAGAAGAGCGCCTAAAATCACGTTTTGCCTGGGGTATGACTCTAGATATGCAAACGCCAGATTTTGAAACCCGCATCGCTATTTTACAAAGCAAAGCTTCAGATCAAAACGTAAACCTGCCTACCCCGGTTGCAGAATTTTTAGCTACTCGGGTGCAAAATAACATAAGAGAACTAGAGGGTGCACTCAACCAAGTATTGGCCTACTGTGAGATGCGCGGTGTCGATCCCAGTATCCAAGCCGTATCTACAATGTTTGAAAGCGGCAGGAACCGACCAAAACACATGAACGCCCGGCATATTATAGAACGTACAGCAAAACACTTTCATATTTCTATAGAGGATATTTTAGGCCCCAAAAGAGACAAAGATATTGTTGTACCACGCCAAATTGCTATGTATATGCTGCGTAGCGAGCTACATCTTAGCTTTCCCAAAATTGCCCACGAGCTAGGCCGAAAAGATCATACTACCGCCATACACTCTATTGATAAAATAGAAAAAGAGATGAGTTTTGACGGACCAATAAAGCAAAATGTTAACGAACTAAAGGAGCGTTTGTATGCGTAGTAGTGGTAAAACTTTTGTACAAGTTGATTTACTGGCTAGTACAACTATTAGTACAAGTACTGGGTTATGCTCGCTTTACACAGACGCAGTTAAATACTTAACTAGTCAAGTATTTTTTATACATTCGTTCCACACAGCTTTTGGTCAGTTTAATAAAAGATGTAAACAAGCTTTTTGGGGTAAATACAACCTGTTACTAAGTTATTTATACACATTATCCACTCCCCCTACTATTACTACTAACTTATATAAAGGAATAACAATATGAATCCCGTTAGAGTCTTAAGTAAGCAAAATACCTGTGCACAAATATTGCCTGATGGGACCCTTCACCACAAAATAACCCTAACCATGAAAGGACTCTAACGGGATGAAGCTCCAAGTCACACAGGAAAACTTATCCAAAGCACTGGGCACGGTTGCACGCGTAGCTAATAGTCGTAGTACCCTACCAATACTATCTAATGTGTTATTAAAAACAGTCGATAACCGGCTTAGTATTTCTGCCACCAACCTTGACATAGCTATAACCCATTTTATAGGCTCTAAAATAGAAGATAACGGCTCTATTACCGTTCCAGCCAGACTAATGCAAGAGTTTGTTAGTAGCCTGCCAGACAGTGTTTTAGATATCGAACTAGAAGATCACAAGCTACACATTACAACTGACCAATATCAATCCTCTATCAACGGTGTTAGTGCCGAGGATTTTCCAATTATGCCGGCTATTAGCGGAGGTAGTACTTGGAAAGTTCCTGCCGCCGATTTTAAAAAGGCTCTTTCCCAAGTTGTGTTTGCCGCTAGTAGCGACGATGCCCGTCCAATATTAACTGGCATATATTTCCATTCCAATAACGGCAGTCCGGTAGTGGTGGCAACCGATAGCTATCGACTAGCAGAAAATAAACTAGGTAAACATAAAGGCACTCTTGGGTTTTTGGTACCAGCTAGCGCGGTTTCTGATTTACTGAGAATAATTAGCGATAGCGACAAAGAGGTTACGGCCACCCAAGACGACCAGCAAGTCCAGTTTAGTGTTGGCGATGTTACGCTCGTTGCCCGGTTAATAGAAGGTAATTATCCTGACTACCGTAAACTTATACCCACAAAGTTTTCGGTTGTAGCCAAATTATCCAAAGCAGATTTTATAAACATCGCCAAGGTTTCTAGTCTTTTTGCCCGTGAGAGCGCCGGCAGTATTACCATTAAGGCCGATAAGTCTGGCGGTAAGGTTAGTATTAACGCTGTTGCCTCGCAGCTGGGCGAAAACACCGCCGAGGCCAAAGCAGAGGTTACTGGCGACGGCGAGGTAACTCTAAATTCGCGTTATTTAATAGAGGCTCTAAATGCCTTTAGTGGTAACGACATAGAATTTTGTTTTAACGGCAAGCTAGAGCCTTGTATTTTGCGAAGCCCCACCGAAAAAGACTACACCCACCTAATAATGCCCCTGCGATCGTAAGATCGGAGAAGAATAGAGAATAACGAATGATGAATGAAGAAGTGAGCACACAAATACAAAAAAACATCCGGAGTTTTGAGGATTTACGAGTTTGGCAGAGCGCCAGGGAGCTTAACATACTCGTCTACAGACTCACCAAGAAATTCCCGCTGCAAGAACTCTACGGGCTAACTTCGCAAATGAGGCTTTCATCGGTTTCTGTATCCTCGAATATTGCCGAAGGTTATGGTAGAAAACAGCATAAAGACAAAGAGCACTTCTACGTTATGGCGCTCGGCTCCTTAACGGAATTACTAAGCCAATTTATCCTCTCAACAGATTTAACTTACCTTTCTTCACAAGACTTGGTGGCTGCACGCACACAAATTAATAAGACCAAAGCACAGCTACTAAGCCTTCTAACGGCACACCGCAGCTAATCCTTATTCATTATTCTTTCTTCCCTATTCAATAGCGAAAGTTTACGCTAGTAATATGATTACCGGTATTCGCTTGCAGAACTTTCGTTCCTACAAGGACGAGTCATTTGAGTTTGACCCCGGAGTTAATATTATTGTTGGCCCAAACGCTAGTGGAAAAACTAATCTTTTAGAAGCAGTGTTGGTATTGGCGCGCGGTAAATCATTTAAAGCTAAGGACCAAGAACTAATAAATTTTAAGGCACCTTGGGCTAGGTTAGATGGTCAGTTTGGTAGTGATAAACGGGTTGTAAAAATAAAATCAGAAGGCCAAGATAAGGCCGTAAAAAGTTTCGACCTAGATGGCAAGCCGTTTTTTAGGCTAAGTTTAGAACGCAGTGTGCCGGTAGTATTTTTTGAACCAAATCACCTACAAATGATTAGCCGCGGGCCAGAGCACCGGCGCGAGTATTTTGACGATCTACTGGAAAGAAGCCAACCGGGGTTTAAAAAACTTGCGGCCAGCTACCGTCGTACTCTTGCCCAGCGCAACGCTCTACTCAAACAGTCACCCGCTCACGCTCGACCACAACTTTTTGCCTGGGATGTGCGCCTGAGCGAGCTAGGTAGTCAAATAGCCTCTGCCCGCGACCAACTAGTACAGGAAATAAATAAGCAACTAAGTAAATCGTACAGCAAAATTGCTGGGCGCCGGACCAAAGCTCAGCTAGTGTATGAAAGCCAGTTCCCTATCGAATCTTACGGCAGCCGTTTACTATCCAAGCTAGAAAGTAGCTCCGAGAACGATTTTGAGCGTGGTTTTACGGCTTACGGCCCCCACCGCGAGGACATCAGCTTTACGTTGGCCGGGCGTCCGGTAAACCACTCGGCCTCTCGCGGAGAAACTCGTAGTTTATTATTATCACTTAAAATTTTCGAGTTGGGACTAATAGAAAAAGCCCGCGGATCCAAACCTATATTTTTACTAGACGACGTTTTTTCCGAGCTAGACAGTGCCCGCCGCCGAGCCCTAGTAGATTACCTAAAAGACCACCAAACCATCATCACCACTACCGACGCCGACGCCGTAATAGAATACTTCTCCGCCAACCACAACCTAATCCCGCTTTCTAAATAAACCTAGTTTATTTCCATTGCCAACTAGCAAGAATTTGGTCAAAAGTGGTTTTGGACGAATATTGGTCGTCGTAGCGGCCAAGTATCTGAAAACCATTTACTGGTATGTTTTCGATCTTATACTTGGAGCCAGTGTAAACCAAGACAACAATCTGCGGGGTCGCATAAGTGCCCTTGCCTTTGTACACTATGGCATCAGCATCCTGTCCACCGACTTTTGTGGTGGTTTCGCTAATAATTGTCGAATCGGCCGCGCTTTGGCTTTTCCACTTGCTAACGTTTTCTGCTAATGTACCATCGGTAACGGTGAATGTATAGGTATTTACGCTAGTTATCTTATCCTTACCATAATAGGCAGTTATTAAACAGCTGTTATCGGTATCGCTTAGATCGTTATCGGCCGGCAGCGCAATCTTAAAGCAGTTTCTTTCTTTAGTTACCCATCCGCTAGGTGCCGCGGCGCTAGGCTGAGGAGACGGATTAGCCTTACTGGCTGACTCCTGGCTGCTAGCTGTTGTCTGGGTTTTTGCTGAACTTTTCTCGACAGTTGTCGGGCTGTTAGTGGTCTTATCAGAAGTTTTTGGATTCTTAGTCAATAAAAACGCTGCAGCACCGCCGGCTAGCAGAGCCAAGACTACCACCATCATAATTATCTTTTTTTTGCTTCCCTCGTTCTGGCTAGTTTGTGGGCTAAACGGAGAGGGTGGAGGCACAGTGGGCTGTACTGGCGGCGTAGGTCCGATTGGCGGCTGCACTGGCATGGCAGGTTGATTTGATTGAACGGTTTGGGGTGGTTGTTCCGGAGGCATTTTTTAGTATCCTTTTTATTTTTAATTACTTACTCATAAATATATAACAGTCTGGGTTATTTAGCTAACCGCTAAAACTTTACAGATCCACACCCCACACGGCAGCCTGCAGGTCTAAAATAATATTTCTCCGCCAACCACACCCTAATCCCCCTCCAAAAAACCAACAATCAGTAAGAATACAGCTGATAAATTATCTCTAGTTTTGATGGGTCAGCGCCCTGCGCCTTTAGCCAGTCCAATGCAGCCTGCTTATCGGCGTCAGTTTTTGTCGAGACATATAAGGCGATCTTTGTTGGGTCATTAGGATATTTTTTAGAAATTCCCGAATCAATTCTGTAGGTCGGCTGTATAAGTGGTAAGTATTTCAAAACTGGTGTAGTAGATAGCTGCTGAGTCTGCACTGTGTCAAACGTGTGGCTTGATATATTCTCCGCCATTTTTGCATCCTTTGGGTGTGTGAAGTACCAGTTTGCGTAACTTGGATCATGGGGCATCAATACCACCCCTAAATATTTCTTATCATTTTTTTGGATAGCTAACGTGTGGGTTTCTGAGCCAAAACCAGTTCGAGAGAAGACAATCTGATATTTGCCTGGCTTAACTTTGTTGATGCCATTTTTTGCTCTATTCTCATTTATAGTAATTTTCGAGTCTAACGGAGCGGCTTCGGTTGTAAGAGTGACGTTTCTAGAGAGGCCACGTACGCTCGATACAATTAAAAATACGAACAGAGTTAATACTAACAGGGCAGATACAAATATAATTTTCTTTGCGCCGTCTCTCATTATTTAAGCCTCGCTACTAGGTAGTAGCCCCTCCCTTGGGGGTCTGTCACACCACTTATACTATACAGATTAGGCATCCTGGTTCCTTGCGATGCGCTTGCCTCATTATAGCCGTTGGCTTGAGGCCCAACATAAATTAAGGTATGGCCCGTGATACTAGCCGTCCCAGGGACAATTAATATATCCCCAGGTTGGTATTGATAAGTTGTGTAACTGCTGTCTAGCTGAATTGTCACATATTTGGGGCTGTTTAATACATATGTTTTTTGGGCATCGCTACCCGAAACAGGGTAATTTGGGTCGGCCCCACTTGCTCGCATAACAGTAGCAACAAAAACCCCACAGTCTGCACCGCCGGATAAGCCCAAACCGGCCGGGTTATATTTTTGTAATGCCTGTGTGTACTCAGGTTTTGGCAATAATGGGTCTCTTGGAGGTTTCGCAGCTGCTCCGGGTTCTGGCCAAGCCAAATTTAGGGCCGTCTGCCAAATCGAGGCTACCGAGCCAGGAGCGGCTCCGCTGCCAGTGACACAAGTTATTGCACTACCAGCGGCACCGATTATTTCATTTGCCCACTGGGTTAGATTATTAGAGTAAGCAACAGGGTCTCCAGCCGGGCCAGCTTGTATATGTGTCGGATTGCCCCAGATATACTTTGCTGCAAAAGTTAAAAAATCAACAACCCCAGGGTCGCTTAAGTAAGTACTTTTGAGTAACGATGGTTCATCTTTTCCGTTTGGGTCATCTACACTCAAAAGCCATGATGCCCACTTGTAGAAGCCGCTTCCCGGCCCACTCAATAAATTACCAAAAGCGTTATTAGCTGCCAATGCGTCGGGCGGAGCGCCTTTTGTCCAAGTACTCTCTGATCCAGCCACACCTACCACCAGTATTGGGTTTACCCCTTGTCTTATGGCGCCTTCGACAATCTGCTGACCTAGACCGTTAAGCTTTCCACCGGGAGCATGTTTATCCAAGAACGCATTAATTGCATCCCCCAGGGCCTGCGGGTCGTTAACTGTTGGCAGTGCAACACTAAGACAGGAATTTGTAGATCCACAGCTGGTGGTTGTCCCAGACGATCCTGAAGAAGAGCCTGGTTGTGCATTTTCAAGTAGTGTTTTCATTTGCTGGCCGGCTTGAGTCGCCGCACTCTCAGCGGTTCCGCTCTCGGCTGGTATGCCGGCTCCACTTGTTGCAAAACCTATTTCTAGCCAGCCCGCTGGAGCCTTAGAGCCGTTTTCGGGATCGGTAGTATTGGCAACTGCTATCTGCTGTCCGGCTTGAACTTTTTGCCCGATCACACCAACTAATACGTGGACATGGCCGTAGTATACAAAATTAGTAGGACCGCCTATAGAAGCATCAAGCTGCTCGGTAGGATAATCATTGCCAAACCCTCCTACTGGGTCGGGGTTAGATTTAGTAATCGTACCCGCAGATATTGCATAGACAGCAGCTCCAGGAGTACTTGATTGGATATCCCATCCCTGGTCAATTCTGTTGAATAGGTTTGGCTCCTTGTTGGAAAATGGCCACACAAGACCCCCTACTTGCCCCCCGCTGGACCCGGCACCGGCGCAAGTTACGTTGCCAGTGGGGCGGTACCAGACGGTGTCGGCATAGATGCTGTTTAGCTCGCTTTGGTTTAGAGCTACTGCAAGAACATTGCCACCCGAGGGTACCAACAAGAAACCAAAAGCCGCAAAGCCAAAAAACGCTTTTCTGATTGCGTTTACCGATGGCAAAAATTTTTTAAATCCTATGCGCATAATGGTTTGGCTCTACGGGCATAGTTGCCCAGCTTTTGGCCCTCCTACCCAACGGTATTGTCCGCTTGGTAATAAAGTACATACGCCCGTTCCTCCGCCGGAGCCGACAACCACAAAAACAGGCACACATATTGTATTACCGCTACCAGGTGGGTCGCGGAACTTAACGCCAATATACGGTCCACTCCCAACAAATGACCCGCCTTGGCACGAAGATTTAAATCCGCTTTGGTCGGTTATTGTCATTGGGGTGCAGGTGTTGTTGTTCGTACAGGCTGCGAAGTATTGCTTAGTTGGATCGTTTGGTATGGCACTAGGAGGGGTCTGGAACTTAGGGTACAGACTACCAGAGCATTCTCTATTTGGCGCGGCTTGAATGACGAAACTCTTATACGGGCCTGGATCGCCGGCGCTCTGATCAACCCAGGTGGTTGGGTCTTGGCTGTATGCGGAACAATTTATTGGACCGCCTCCGCCTCCTGAAGTTGTGCCAGAGTTAGCCCCGTTTCTTTCGTCGGGAGTAAGAAGGCTATCATCAAATGCCCCGCCTCCAGCCCCAGCGGCTGCGATTATAAGCAAGCAAGGATTAGTTCCACTGGAATCAAAACCAGTAAAGCCGCCTCCACCTTGGAGGTTTTGTGCAACATGAATGGTTCCATTATCGCCACCCTTATCGGCATAAGCAGATGCTGCCTGGTTCCAGCCCAAAATATTGGTTTGGGCAGTAGCGTCAATGCAATTGTTGTTCCAGTATTGCTGCGGATCTTTTTGGAAAATTGGGTCGTCCTGCGGATAACCATACTGGGTGACACAGAATGGATCGCTAGTCATGAGCTCGCTTGCACACTTGCTAGTAGTAGTTGCGGCGTCTACAAGGTGGGGTCGGAGACTAAAAATTGTAGCAAAGCTATGCAATATTTTACTAAAAGGATTATTAATTAGACTAGCAATCGATGTTCTAGCCGCCTCTGTTGGCTTGGACGGTATAGCCAGAGCAACTTGGGATATTAAAGAGTCTTTATGATCTTGGTCAAACATTTTGGCAAAGAAAGATTGGCTATTATAGCGTTGTAATTCGGAGTTATTTTGATCCGTTCTAATTTCGGCTACTTGCCTAGTATTTAGGACTACTCCGCCTAGGCTATGCTGGGCAAAATCATTACCGCTTACATCTGCTCCGCCGGCGATCATATCAAAAGTCCGGCCGCCGCTCTGCAAAGATCCCACTGGCGGAATGGGGAGTAAATAATTTTGAAAAAAATCACCAAGGAACTTATATAACTTAAGATAGCTAGCCACTTGATTTATGATATAGCTTACTAAACTGTTAAGTTCGTCGCATATTGGCGAGATGATATCACAAAGCTTACCTAATACCCAGCTCTGCACAGCAGTGGTTAAATTATTAAAGGCGCTGGCGGCGCTAGCAATCGCGCCCCAAACCGGTAAACTTCTTACGCCGCTTAAGTCGGCCCTGGGCCTGCTATCGAGCCTCTCTTCCTTACACACCGGGGATTTTGACGTATCGGGGGGTAGTTCCTTGCCATTTGCGTCACGCGCACATGTGTAGTCACTGGCTCCTAGCCCGCTTTTATCACCAAGCAGCATGCTATATAGCGGCGTATGCTCCGCCTCAGCAAGGCCGCCAATATCATTACTATTTTTACCGGTCGGGTCTTGTTTTCCCTGTCCCAGGGAGCTTATGAAGCTGCCAAAAATGGCCGGGTCGCAGTTGCCGGTTTTACATTCATCGGTCAGCGTCCTGTAAACAGCAAAACTTTGAACTAGAGTCTTGGTTTGGTCAAGGTAAGCCATAGTTGGGATTATTTTTGCCATCTCATCGATACTTGTAACTAAAATAGCGGCCATTTGCAGGCCAGAAATTGCCGGATTCGCGACTTTAAGCTTATCTAGGGCGGCCCCAACCTTTGCGTCTATCTTCTTGGCATCGGCACCGCTCCCCCCTGCAGATAAAATGGCTTCCCTGATAATCGTTCTTAAAATCGTTCCGGTAAAGCCAAACCTAGTGAAAGAGTTGTATAAATCTGTTGCTCTGGCAATATCTTCAGCTGTTTTTAGGGCATATTTACCAGCCAGTGCCTCGATATCGTGCTGTATTTTTTTCTCGGCTGCACTTTTGGACTCGCCATTGTCTATGCAGTGGATTTCGCATCCATTTTCATCGATTTTGGGCTGTTCTGCGGGGTCGGCTTGATGTGTCAGAACATCGCACTGCGGATCGGGCGTTCCCAGTCCTGTACTTAAAATACAGGTTAATACAAACGTTACCATGTCGCTCCGAGGTGCCAATAGCCTTTGGGCTCTAATTATTCCTGCGGCAACTTTTTTATTTTTCCAATCGCTAAAATCTCGTCTGGAGTCGCAAGCAATGATACACATCTTTATGCCGTACTTAGTTTCTAGTAGTCTCGCGACTTTGTAACGGTACATGGTTTTTTTGTAATAGCTGGCATGCTGCATATGCTCATCAATATGGTTTGAGATGGCTGCTTTAAATTCATTAGTGCTTGGGAACTGTTTCCAACCAACAGAATCCACCAAATTAATATTCTTTGTTGCCACATCGGTTACATCAACTGTCCCCACACCATCCAAATTTAAGTTTAGTTTTGCATTAAGATTATTACCAATTTTTTGGAATTCCATTCCATCCTGTGCTAGCCGGTTTTCCAAGTTACCTTGCTTCCAAGCTGTAAATAAGTTGCCAAACATTCCTTTGTCTTGCACCACAAAGCAGCGTCTATCGATCTTAGCTAAGGTGCTCCTGGGACAACTAACACCTGCGATATTACGGCCCAAACCTGGGAAGATTACTTTGCGCACATATGCGCTAAGTTCCTGTTGCTCCATTTTCTTAACGGCATTTTCTGAACTGCTAAAGAAAATTCTCTGCATGTTTTGAACAATGCTATAGATCTTGGCCGGTAAAAGAATAAGAAATATAGATATTGAAAGCATTGCCATAATCGCGGCTGCTCCGCCAAAGATAATACCTGCCCGCTTACGGTCGGCAGTAAAGTGCCGGCGAAGGCCGGTTGGCTCGCCTTCGCCTGTGTAACCTTCGCCAACTTGGCCATTTCCATCCCCGTCAGACTCGGCCTTATCTAGGCTTTTGGCATCTGGTTCTTTATCGCCTTTATACCAGCTGTGGTCGGGCGGCGAGGTTTCTCCCCCGCCTTCCAGTGCTTCCAATTGGGGGCGCTCTACTGGTTCGTTGCCGGGCTCATCGTAAATATTTTTGGCGGATTCAGCCATGTATTTTAAACCTCTGCGGGTTGTTGTGCATTAGGTGCCGTTACGGCCGGGATATTTGTGGGTGGTGGGGCTTGCAAATCCATTTCGCCCTCTATTGGTGCTTGGACCTGAGTAGGCGATGTAGATATAAGGCCGGATTCGGTTGGGCTGGCGATAACTTGAATATGCACGTGGCTTTGGCCGGCAAAAAACAGGCCCTGGCCAACCGGGAATTGGCTTAGGCGCTTTTTTTCCTCGCTGGTAAGTTTAAACACATCACTTAAAATATCTACCGCAGTTGGTGATTGCTTAAGCAATATTTGCATACTGGCATTGGCTACAATGGCTCGGCCCATTCGGCTGGCCATAAAATCTTCTACATCTTGAGTGATAGTTGTAACACCCAAATTATATTTACGGGCGCGCTTGGCTAAACTAAACAAAAAGTTGGCACTGTCTTCGTATTTCATCAACTGCCAGGCCTCGTCGACAATTAAAATGCGGCGTTTTCGGTCACTTTTAGTTTTGTTCCAGATAAAGTTAAGCACAATATACATGGCCACCGGGCGCAGTTCGTCTTCTAGGTCTCGAATATTAAACACTACCATCGGGTTGTTAACGTTAACGTTGCTTTGCTGGCTAAAAATGCCGGCAAAAGTTCCGGTGGTGTACTTGCGGAGGCGCTGCGCTAGCTGAGGGCCGGTGCTGCCCATGTGTAGCAAGGTATCGTAAAGATCATTAATAGTTGGCGGCGTAGAGCCGTGGGTTAACGGGTCATTAGTAATACCGGCCTTAGCGTAAGTTTCTATTAGCGCGGCGTCTAAATCGGCTTCCTCGGCCGGGCTTAGTGCCGGCGCCATGACAGAATTAGATCCTTGCATCTCTACCTGTGCGCCGCCCATCATTAGTCGTAGTAAACCATGAAGGGTTATTAGGTTAGAGCGCAGTGCATTATCGGCTTCCTCGCTATCTACTACTTGAGGCAAATCAAAGGGGTTAATCCGGGTGGCGCTGTTTAAGCTAAGGCGCACATAGGCCCCACCAACCGCCTCACACATTTTTTGATATTCGTTTTCTGGATCAATAATAAACACATCGGTGCCAAACATCATACTGCGCAGAGCCTCTAGTTTAACGGTAAAGCTTTTGCCGGCACCGGATTTGGCAAACACTACGCTATTGCCGTTTTCTAGACTAAACCTATCAAAAATAACCAAGCCAGAATTATGCATATTAATACCGTAGAGTATGCCGTTTTCTTGGGTCAAATCAGCGCTAGTAAATGGAAAACTGGTGCTAATTGCACCGGTGTTCATGTTGCGGTAAATCTGCAGTTGGTCGTCAAACTGCGGCACAATGCTGTTTAGAGCTTGTTCTTGTTGGGCGCTGGCTGGTTTGGAATATACCAATTGTTGACCAAGCATAGATTCTACCTTGCGGCTAATAAAATCTAACTCTTCTTGGGACCCAGCGTAGATGGCAAAATACATTCCAAAACGGAAAAAACGCTCCTCGCCAACTTGCAGCTTGTCGCGCATCTCTTCGGCGTCTAAAATCATGGCTTGCTTGGCTGGGTCGCGGACCCGGCCTTTTTCGGCGTCTATAGCAATGCCGGCTTCTAGCTGGCTAACTTTTTTGCGTAGGTTATTTAGCACTACCTCCGACTTGACGGGCCTGATTATTAAAGACAGGTCTACCACCTCATCTAAGTTAATTAACCCCGATAACCAACCGGTATAAACCTGCCGTGGGTAGCCATAAACATAGTAGGCCCGGGCATACTGAGTCCCTAATTGGAAAAAATTGCTGTTAAATTCCAGGCTGCTGGGTGCAATAAAATCGCGTAGAGCAGTTACACCTTTGGCAAAGGCCGCACTAACTTCTACCGATTCGCGGACCTGCTGAGCGGCATAAGGATCAACTGGCGCTGGCTGTTGTTTTTTACCAAAAACTCCCATTAGCCTATCTCCTGATCTAGTTGCGGCTGTGGTGCTTGGCCAACGCCTTTGCTAACTACTGGTGCCGTTAAGTCGTTAAAATCCTTTAGTTGTTGGCGGGTGGCGGTATCGGGGTTGTAGGTATCATAGTAAAGCTCTATTAGCTCTTGGGTATCCAGTGGTATGCTTTGTACCCCACACTCCATCAAGCCCTGCAAAGCCGCCTGCACCCGGTTGCGTAGCTCGGTCTTGGCCAGTTCCAAAGCCTGCTCGTTAATAACCACATGAGGCGTTGCCCCATCTTTTTTAAACAGTCCCAATGCTCCAGTAAAAAAGCTGGTACTTTGTTTTATGGTGCTTTTTACGTCTTCTTCGTCTGGGTCGGGGTATTGAATAGCCACATAAAAACGCTTATCCATAATGTTTGTCTGCTGCGATATGTCCGACAAAAAGCCAATGTAGTCATCCATTAACAGTGCCAACAGCATGTTATCTTGGCTTACTCGGATCTTATCCAACTTTTCCAAATACGGGCGCATATCTACCTTTTGGCTGCGTATAAAAATTTGGATAGGAAAATATAAAGAGTTTAAAAAGCCCTGGTAGCTAAATTCTACGGCCTCGCGTTCCTGGGGGCTCATAAGATCAAAATTGATAGATTTGCACATAATTACTGCTCTAAAAGTGCCATCGTTCATAATTACTATGCCGTCGCGGACCTCGGCAATTTGCAAAGAGTTTTGGGTACTGTTGGGGTTGGATTTTGGCGCTGGGGCGGTAGGCTGTGGCTGGCCGTTATTTTGGGCTGCCACCTGGGCTTGGACCGTAGCCGGAATCTCGGCCGAGCCAAGACTGTAATCTGGCTGACGGTACTGCGGTGGTGGTCCGCTAGGTACGGGTGTTTGAGAGGGGTTCATTGATTTGCGCCTCGCAAATCAAGCTGAAAGCTGAAAGCTGAAAGCTGAAAGCAACGACAAAAAAGGCTAACTGTATTTAGCTTTAGGCTTTTGGCTATGGACTTTAAGCTATTTATCATTTCCACCTGCTTTTTTATTCTCTAATCCTTGTGATCTCTTAACTCTTGACTCTTAACTCTGTGCTCTTCTAATGTAGCGATATAACCACCTCGTTAGGGCTAATCTGCTCAATCATGCCTTTCTTGCGATTAGCCATTTGAGACAGAGTCGACACACTAAAAGCACTACCACTTTGGGCTAGGTCTATTTTAGCAGTTTGGGCGGCAGCTGTCATGGCCGGTGTCGGGGTTGCAGCGGCATCTTTTGCTCTTTGGTCAACCGCTTGGCTAGTAAGTGCACGCTGTTTTTCTAGTTCCTGGGCTTGGCTAGCGGCTTGGCGGCGTTCATCAGCCAACGAGGGCTTGGCATTAAAGTGCGGGTGCCGGTTACTTAAAGAAGGGTCGCCAAGTTTATTATTAGGAAAAACCGGTTTAGTAACCGCGGGGCCGCTGTTGTTACTTGGTGTTCCCGGAGCCGTAGTCGCCGTACCAACAAATGTAGAACCGCCAGTCCCGGGAGTGGCCACCGATTGTTCATCTAAAAACCGATAATCTACTGTACCGGTTTGCATAGCTTGGCCGGTTTGCCGGGCGGCGTTAAACCTATCTACAATCTCTTGCTTGCGCTTAGCATCGGCCTGCAGCATCATCTCTTTTACCTTGCCTGCAGCGGCATTGTTATCTTCGTCTAAAATGTCATCGGCATCGTGCAGATCTAGTACGGGGGTAGTTTGCGATATGCCGGATACCCCAATTAAACGGTCAGATTCGCCTGCTCCGGCCTGAAAGTACCCGGGTTGGCCGTTAATATCTACGGTGGCATTTTTAGTTGCCCAGCCGCGACTATCCAGCGTATCGGCTAGAGCTTTTAGCCGGCTTTTAACCTCTGTTTGACTAAACTCTTTGGTTAGATGTTTTTCAATCTTTTTTGGAACAGTAATAGTAACCAATTGGCTTAGACCCATTTGGTCCCAAACTTTTTTACGCCGTTTTAGTAAAAACTGCACATGCGATAACAACCAAACCTCGGTAGGCTGATCTTTGCCAATTGGTGCGGCCAATACGCCAAATAGTGCCATAGGAAAAAACAGCACAAACACTGTGGCATATCGCACACTAGGTGGCCCTCCGGAAAGCAAAAGTCTAAAGTTTATATAACCTAGGGTGCCGGCGATCAAGGCATAAATAAAGCCTTTTAACGTCAAAAAGCCAATCAGCTTATCCTCGGCCTCGATATCTTGAATTACCTTATATACAGCCATAATTTTTAAGGCACCAAGTCTCTAAATCTGGTTACACCTCCACCATGGGCTTGCAATATTCTGTCGATGTGGCCCTCGGAATCAGTACCAAGAATCTGCCGGGCTCTGGCTGGGTCGTGAGCCAATTGCACAATTCGATCATACGCACCATCTAAAGCAGCCCTATCAGCTGGACTTATCGGACCAGGCCCAGCGGCCATGGCAGTAAATTCCGTAGCAGCGTTTCCGAAGAACGTATGATGCTGAGTAGCAAGCGAAGATACACCTAGACCGGGCTGTCCCGCCACCGGAGCGCCTGTTGGGTCAAAGTTACCGGCAAAGGTCTGCGCTGTTGTGCGTCCAGCGTTTGGAGTTGTTAAATCGGATCTTAGTTCGCTAACTTGTCCAAACAAAGCCCCATTTTTCCTTAGCGACCTATCCCATGCCTCTGGGTTGGTTGCACGAATTCTCTCAGCAGCACCAAATTGCCTATTCGTAACCAATTGGCTAATAGCAGCTTCTTGCTCGGCGTGGGTACTTTGTGTGTTTGTTCCTAGGGCTTCCAACCTGTCGGTTACCGTTCCATTCGCCACTGTATCGCCTTCCTCTAATATTCTTGCAACCCTCTCCTGGGCCTGCTTGGCAGCCTCTTCTTCTCCAACATGTGCAGCCGATCTTTGTACTCTATTAATTAATCTAGCCTCACCGCGAGGAGTACCCAGACCAACAAGTCGAGCTCTGTTAAGGCTGGCCCGTATTCCCCTACCCTGTAGGCCTTCGGCAAACCCAATTTTGGCTTGGCGATCCAAGTCTCCCTTACGGGCAGCCCGGGCTTGGGTCCAGCGGGACCTAGCATTCATCTCACCCAGTTTCTTAGTAACGGGAGTGCCGGCTTTTTGTCCAATGTTATTTAGTGCACCACCCATAGCGCCCAGTGCCTGACCGCCCCATTTAAGGGTTTTTGGCAGGAAAAAGTATGGCCCAAAATAACCCACAAGCACTAAAATAAAGACAGTAAATGGCAAACTACTGCTTTGGCTACCACCCTTAGATATAGAGGCAAATACTCGCCCCACAGCAATCATTCCCATTATCATTGGGAACATTATTAACATTTTACTAAACGTCTCCCACCACAGTTTGTAGTATTTTTGGGTACCGGGCAGTATGTATGCAGCCAAGGCTACTGGCATTAGTATTACGCATAGTAATATTAGTACTTTCCTTAGTACCAAAACCAATAGGGCTACTATTACACCAATTATTACTGGCACCGCTAGTGCCAGAGTTGTAAATATCATTATCCCACCCAAGATAACTGCCCCAGCAGTGACGGCTAAGGCGCCAACACTAAAAAAGTTTGCCCCTAAAAGCTTATCCAATGTAGGACCAAGCGGAATGGGTAAATTAAATGCGCCGTATATTAAACTGGATATTCCAGAGCCGATGTCATTAGTTACATCTATAAACCATTTTGCGATAAACCACGATAATTGCATTGCGATAGCGATTGCCACTAGTCTGGGCAGCAGTTTGCGCACGGTATAGGCGTCAAATGGTCCACCACCAAACGCCTGTGCTATTACCATTACCAACATGGCAATAACTAAAATTGCCGTAGCAATGTTTTTTAAAGACGCCCATGCATCTTTAGTCTGAGCGGTCAGTAGTGGCGCTCCCTTGCATATATATTTACCTGCCGATGTAGAGCCTCCATCTATGCCGGCACTCGGAAAGCATAATTGGTCATTTATCACACCATCAAGTGCATTAACAGTCCCCTCTATATACCTTAAAGTCGGACACATTAACCAGCCAAGCGACCATGGGTCTTGCGCCTCACAAGATGTAGCCACAGGCGGTGGGGTCGAGCATGGCAGCTTT
>JAYSLE010000014.1:0-3834 GCA_043725845.1 Candidatus Saccharimonadota bacterium | reverse complement strand
AAACAAAAAAGGTAAAAAAATAAATGAGTGCCGTACAAGAAATCCCCACAATAGAAATTGACCTACCAGCCAGTTTAGTGCCTCGGAGTTTTGAGCAAGATCGAAGAGATGCATGCGTAGCCAGTGCCCATAACCCGGCAGAGCGCTCGCACCTTCTAGGTGATTTAGCTGCCAGTACAACTTTGGCTAACAATAAAAAGGGAACAACTATTCTAGACGAAGTGTTAGATCAAGCTACCACATCACTAATTGATAGGCGGGCTACTCCTAAAGCACGTTATCATTTCTTACTAACTCCCGCCGGAGAAGTTTTGGATATCCAGTTTATAGAAACGCTTCCAGTAGATCGTCGAAAAGAAGCCCGAGTTCATGCAATGGCCGACGCTGTCGGTTGGGGTCCCAAACAAAACAGGAGTTCTTTTAGGACACATCCTGAGCGCCGAAGAAATCATCGACGTCACGCCGCTTAAATAAAATTTTAGACCTCAGTTTCCATAACTCCGCTATAATATTGCTATGGCGGAGTTAACTAAGAACGAGGAAATTACCAGGAGAAGTTACGATACCATGGCGGCCGAGTGGTCCAGTAGCCACTGGACTAAGAAGTTTTGGGGTGATAATTTTGATTTTTTTTACGATCTCTTACCCAAAGGCCGCTTGTTAGAGATAGGTTGTGGTGCCGGTCGAGATGCCCAAGAGCTAATAGAATTTGGCTACGACTATACTGGCACAGATGTATCTGACGGCCAGCTAGTCGAAGCCCGCAAAAATAATCCAGGGGCGCATTTTGAGCAGACCAGTTTATATGATTTGGATTTTCCCGAACCTTTTGATGGTTTTTGGTGTGCGGCCGTACTAATTCATGTACCCAAAGATCGAATACCTGAGGCGCTACAGGCAATAACGCGCAATATTGTACCCAAGGCAATCGGCTTTATCGCCATGAAAGAAGGAGACGGAGAAGAGCTCGAGAAGAAAGAAGAGCTTAATGGAGCGGAATTTCTATATGCCTACTGGCAAGATAATGAGTTTAGGAAAGTACTAGAGGAAAACGGGCTTGAGATACTTCGCCAAGCAAGAGTGCCAATGAGCGAGCGTACCAAGTGGCTTACTTACCACATTCGGGCTAGCTAGTATTGCAATTTGGTTCAAATTATGCTATTATAAGGCTTGTTAAGAGAGATTTTTGGCATATATGAACCGAATTTTCATAGCTATAGTCGCGTTTATACTACTGATGATAACTGCAGTGGCTATTTTATCTAGTGGCGGTTCAAAACCTAAAACTATCAAAACCCCATCAGGGGTAACTCTAAAAGCTCTAACCGATTATGCCAACACCGATGCAACGGTAAGCATGGAGGTTGATGGCCGGGTTAACGGCGATGAATCGCACCGTGCTGTTCGCATAACTATTGGCCGTGATCAGCGTAGTTTGCAGGTAATTCAGGGCTACAGCGGCAACGTTATAGAGAGTAAGACCTTTTATAACACTCAGCCGGCTTACGATGTGTTTTTACGCGCTATAAAAGGCGGTGGCTTTACTCTTAAGCTAAAAAACACTAAATATAGCGATGAAAAAGGCATTTGCCCGCTGGGTGACCGCTACATTTTTACTCTTAGCCAAGATAACGATGATCTATCGAGGCTGTGGGGATCCAGCTGTGGTACAGCCGTTGGTACGTTTGGTGGCAGTCGCCCGCTAATGCAGCAGCTTTTTCAGGCCCAAATACCCGATTACGCTAAACTGACCCAACAAGTCCAACTCTAACCTCTAACCTTTTAACTTGCTATGATTAGCCTGATGATAAAGGCCATTATATTTGATTTGTTTGGGGTATTAACTAGCGATGGCTTAGACGAGTTTGCTATAAATCATCTAAGCAACGACCAGGCCAAAATAGAACAAGCCAATATTCTGGTTGATGAACTAAACATCGGAAAGTATTCGTACGAAAATTGGGTTGAAAAAATGGCCGAACTAGCGGGGGTTAGCGTTGCTACCGTAGATGAATATATGGACGAACACCGGCCAAATTCACGATTGATTGACTTTATCCGGAAAGAACTTAGGCTTAAATATAAGCTTGGTGTGTTATCTAACTCTGGCGGGGATTGGTTTTATGAAATATTCAACAAAGACGATCAAGCGCTTTTTGACGACGTAGTATTATCTTACAAAACCGGTTTTATTAAACCCCAGCCGGAAATTTATCAGCTATCGCTAAAAAACCTAGGCGTAGATGCCAATCAGAGTGTGTTTGTGGACGATAATATCCGTTACTGCCAAGCTGCAAATGATCTGGGCATACACTCGGTGCACTACCTAGACTTCCAACAGACCAAGCTAGATCTTGAGAAACTTCTAGAGATCTAGCTATTTACCATTTACCATTTACCGTTCACCATGCTTGTTTTAACGGATAGCAGGGAATAGTAAATTACGGTAAACGGACAACGGTGAATAGTGAACGGCCAATTTAATAGCCAACGCGGATAACTAGTTTTTTATTAAGGTTGCAAGCTCTAATCAACTTGCCGCGTTCTAAAAAAATGGTTCCGGATAGGGCTGAGTTACGGACACTTAAAATTAAACTATCACCCTTAACCCAAACCGAGCAGGGGCTGTCGTATATCCGCTTGACATAGTCTTTAACCGCCGCCAGTTCGTCTGGTGGCGTAAAGTTTTTATCGGCTAAAATACTCTGCAAGCTATCCATTAAAGTTAAGTATAGCGCTGTTTTAGAAACAATATAATAACCAAACTTTTTGCTAGTGGCCATAAGTCATTATATAATATACAAACTTATGAGCTATCAGGAGAGGATAAGACCCGGTGGTATTTACCTAGGTGAAAGCCTTAGCGGTGGTTTGCCAACAATCGACCAGCTTAAGATCGGTTTAAGCGACAATCTGTTGGGGGTAAAAGATCCAGAAGATAGAGCATATAAAATACCCGCGCTGACTAAATACGTTAGACAAGGTCTTGTATTAAACCCAGAGGATAATAGCGAGTTTGTTGATCCAAAAAGAGATGTTTTATCGGCACTTTTCTTAGACAGCGTAGATTATATAAGTTGGAATCATCTTCTAAGTTTTAAAAAAGGCGCTAGGCATAATGGTAGTAAAGAAAAATTTGTCTGGATGTATGCTAGGCAAGTACAGTCTCGGATTGGCCTAAGACACGGGGTTGATCTTTACCGAGATATCTTTAAGAGCGCTCCCGAGCCCATAAGATATGAAGGTCTGGACACTATAATGTACGATGCAACCTGCTTAGTTAAAAACCGGTCCGATATTGGCATACGCCAAACTGCATCCGTTCATGCTTCTTTAAGAGGGGTACTTGCAGAGAGTAAAATCTTAAAAGGGCTTCACGAGAGTGGCTGGGAATGGGCCAGATATGCTGATGTCAATGAAGACACGGTACTTAAGTGGGATCTGGCGGTTCCGCTTATTTATTTTGGGGGTAAAGGATTTGTTGCGATTCAGGTTAAGTCTCTCTCTAACGAAGAGGCTGTATTTAGTATTTCTATGGGCGAAAACGATGTGCTTACCATAGAAGTTCCTATGGGCAGTAATACTGACAGGTTTAGCTTGAGCCAAGAAGAAACTGAATGCTTAAACCAAGCTATCCGTCAATTCGCACCTGTTTATAGTAGGTAGTATGCCTGAATTGTCCGTTCGACAGGCTCAGGGCAGCTCTGCCATACTTAATGTATGCCTGAACTGCCAGAAGTAGAAACCGTTCGAGCCGGATTATCTCGGTTAATTCCAGGTAGGGTTGTTAATGATGTTTGGCACGATTGGCCAAAGGGTTTTCCTAACGCTCCG
>JAYSLE010000013.1:0-2713 GCA_043725845.1 Candidatus Saccharimonadota bacterium | reverse complement strand
GATTTACTAGCCAATAAAGTGGGCCTGGGCGGTGTAAGCGGCCGCAACTTAATGCACTACGCCGCGGCGGAGAAAAAAGTAACAATCGTTGGCCCTAGTACGTTGGCGGCAATGCTGCAAATTATCGTCCAAGGTCTAAGGTCTTTAGAAATCCATAAAGATACCGAAAAAATTCAAAAAAATATTGAGCAGCTTAGCAAGCACCTGGTTGCCCATAACGGATACATGAACCGGCTGGGTAATAGCCTAGGAACAACGGTTGGACATTTTAATGCGACATACAAAGAGCTTGGCAAGATAGACAAAGACGTAGTAAAAATCGCCGACACCAAACCATCAGTGGACCCAGTGTTACTAGAAAAGCCAACTCTAGAAGAAGACTAGCTCTTTAACAGATCGATAATCAGGGCGGCGGTCCAGGAAAAGTCCGGGGTTCCTACAGGATCGCCGTTTAGCGGGTTAAAGTATTCGTAGCAGCCACTTTTGGTTACCATATTGAATGTCGAGTCTCTTAGTTCGGAGGCCTCTTTGTCAAAACCATGGCGGCTTAGTCCATCTATTACAAGCCAGTTAATGTTTACCCAGCTGGGACCTTGCCAATATCTAAGCGGGTCAAAGTTATCGGCGTTTTTGGGGACTGATGGAACTGGGTATTTGGTGCCAAACTTTTTCATATCTTTTAAAAGCTCTACTAAACGCGCGGCTCTTTCTTGGCTAATGCACCCAGCGTACAACGGTAAAAGTGCCGATATGGTGGATTCCTCGATTAACCCATGGCCAATAAAGCTGCGGCTAAAGAATTGGCCTGATGCTTCGTCCCATAACTGTTCCAGAGCTTTTTTAGAATTATCAATGGATTTGACCAGGTTTTCGGGCAGTTCGTGGCCGATAGCTTTTGCGATACTTTGCAGGTGCTCGTTTGCACGGATAAAAATGCAGTTAAAGGCCAGGTCTTCCACACTAAAAAGCGAATGGCCCAAAACTACCTCGCTATTGTAGGCCTTTCGGCGCAGTTGCCGCATTGCCGCCCAGTAACTCATGGCCTCGATATTACTCATCCGCTGGTTCAGCGGCACGTGCTGAGTATCACGTCTTACTAAGCTAACTACAAAGTCTAGACGAAGCTTTTCTACTGCCCTAACCCATAGCGGCATGCCGTGTTTGCGCAGTTCGCTTAACCACGCCGGCGAGCTGTCCATTCCAGATTCATAGGGGTGCAGTAAAATTATCAAACCCTCATCGTGCGGATCACGTTCGCGGTATAGCCACTCGTGATATTTCAGCAGCGCCGGATACATTTGGCTGTACCAACTGCGCCTTTCTGGCATCTTTAGCTTTTCGCCGACCCTAATCACAGCTTCGGCCAGCAAGGGGGGCTGAGTAATCCCACTAGTAGCCACATTATCCGGCGCATACGGGCTGACCCAGCTGCGCCAAATACTGCGGTCCCGGCGATACTGCTTGCCGCTGGCAAAAATCATATTAGGCAACATACCATTGGCCCACTGGCCGCGTAGCAGGCTAACCAGCTCGGTTTTAGCACGGTCAATGTCCAAATGCCGTAATCCAATGGCTACAAAACAGCTATCCCATAACCACTGATGAGGATAAAGATTGGGGGCCGGCACCGTCCATTTTTTGCGGTCGTTGGCTTTTAGTACCGCTATCGCCTCGTCCAAGATATCGGACTGTTCTTTTGCCATACCCCTTATAGTATACCTAAGCGCCAGCTATCTTGTTATACTGTTAACCAAGATATGGCGTACCAGAATGAGGAAATTGCTAAGGCTGCCGAGCAGCTAAAAGGCAAGCTTGAGGGTTTAGAGGATAAAAAAGCTATCAGGCGAGATCCGGAATTGTTGGCTTTGTATCAACGTATTAAAGATATCCCACAGGATCAGCGGGCCAGTTTTGGCCAAGAAGTTAACAAACTTAAAGAAGAGGTTGACGATTGGATAGCCGAAGCCGTTAACCCAGCCGTCGAACTTCCGGCAATCGATGTTACCGCACCTTTTGACGTAAATGTTTCATTAGAAAATATGCCCAGCATTCTGACCGCTAAAGCTGGTAGCCAACACCCGCTTACTAAAGAGTTGGAGACCATTTTAGATATATTTGCCCGAATGGGTTTTACCGCAATAGAATCGCGTGAGATTGACGACGATTACCATATGTTCACCAGCTTAAACTTTCCGACAGACCACCCCGCCCGCGACGATTACGACACTTTTATAACCACCGAGGGTTTAATTGCCCCAGCTCACACCAGTATTATGCAAAACCGGGTGATGAAGGCCAACAAACCGCCAATTAGGTACGTAATTCCTGGCCGGGTTTTTAGGAACGAGGATCTAGACGCTCGGCATGAACATACCTTCTACCAACTAGAGGGTGTTTATGTAGACAAAGGTATCAATGCCGGCCACTTAATCGCCACTCTCAAGGCTTTTCTAGAAGAGTATTACGAGCAAAAACTAGAGGTAAAAACTCAGCCTTTTTATTTTCCGTTTACCGAACCCAGTTTTGAACTAACTCTGTCTTGTCCTTTTTGTCAGAAAAAAGGCTGCAATATTTGTAGCCAGGTTGGCTGGATTGAACTTTTGGGCTGCGGCATGGTCCACCCCAATGTCTTAAAAGAAGGTGGGGTTGACCCAACCGAATATACTGGCTTTGCTTGGGGAATGGGCATCGACCGCTTAGTAATGATGAAGTA
>JAYSLE010000012.1:0-9334 GCA_043725845.1 Candidatus Saccharimonadota bacterium | reverse complement strand
TGTAAGTAAACTTAAAAAATGAAGTGCTATTTATAAAATACTTGTGATTATTTACAGAGGTCAGTTCAGTTAAATATTCACTATTTTGGCCTCTATTTTTTACGTTTACTTACACCTTTGAGTTGAGTAATATACTTTTTGACCACCATTCCCACCTAATTAGCCTTATTATCACACAACTCCCGTGCCGTTGCCAAGTATCTGTGCCAAAAACCGTTAACACTTTATATCGAACATACCGGGTGGTAGAATTATAGAGATGAGTAAGCTTGCCTTATCCAAACCAGTACTTGTTTGTTTTTACGGTTATCCGGGATCCGGCAAGAGTTACATAGCCCGTAACCTAGCTGAATCGCTTGGCCTGGCTTATATTGCCAGCGATCGGTTGCGCATAGAACTGTTTGAGCACCCTCGTTATGACGACCAAGAGAATGCCATAATTGAGCATATTATGAAGTACATGTGCGAAGAGTTTATGGCCGCTGGCGTAGGAGTTGCTTATGACACCAATGCTTCAACCCCCTCTCAACGCCGTATTTTAAGAGAGCTGGCTAGGCGTCGTGGTGCCGAATTTGTACTGGTTTGGTTGCAGATTGACGAAGAAAGCGCCTTTGCCCGTACCCAAACCCGCGATCGCCGCACTAATGATGATAAATACGCAGCACCCCAGACTCAGCTTACCTTCGATAAGCAAGTATCTGGAATGCAGAATCCTCAAGGCGAAGATTATCTAGTTGTAAGCGGCAAACATACCTTTGAAACCCAAAAAAGTGCCATTGTTAGCCGGTTTTACCAACTTGGTCTGCTAAGCGGCGAATCCGCTCGGTCCCAAATGGCTAAGCCAGGCCTTATTAATCTCGTGCCAAACCCCCAAGCCGGACGGGTTGACCTTAGCCGGCGCAACATCTCTATTCACTAATGGCACAGCGCACGGTGGACATACCCGGCATCGGGCCGGTGATATTAGCTAAACGTCGCGGGGCTCGTCATCTGCGTCTTAGCGTCACAGCTAGCGGCCGAGTCCGAGTTGGCATGCCCACCTGGACACCGTACTCGGTAGCCATTAGCTTTGCTAAAAGTCGGTCGGGCTGGATAGAAAAACAGCTTAAAACCCATCAAGATCTAATATTAAAAAGCGGCGATAGAATTGGCAAAGCTCATCGGTTAAACTTTTATAAAACTACTCAGACCGGTGGCTCGCTGGTAAGAACTCGGGTTACAAAAACCACAATAGAAATTAAAACAAATCTAGATTTTAATAGTAGCGAGGTTCAACATAAAGCTAAGGCGGCCTGCGAGCGAGCATTAAAATCCGAGTCAAATCTATTGTTACCTAACCGTCTAGCGGAGCTAGCCAAATCGCACGGCTATACCTATAAGAATGTTCAAATTAAAAAACTTACCTCGCGCTGGGGCAGTTGTTCTAGCCAAAAAAATATAGCCCTTAGTTACTACCTGGTTCAGCTGCCATGGCCGCTGATTGACTATGTGCTGTTGCATGAACTAACCCACACTAAACACTTGCACCATGGCTCGGATTTTTGGAATGCTCTAGGGCAAGCAGTTCCAAACGTAAAGGCAGTAAAAAAATCAATTAAGGATTTTAAGCCGACAATTACGCCGCTACCCAACCTCCTATAGTGTGTCATAATGATAACCAATATGGATGGTGGAAAAGCGCTCCCGGTTGCAGTAAATCTAAATAGCAGCCTAGATCACAACCTACTCCTTACTTTAATTAATAGCTTGGCTGACGGTGTCATAGCTGTTGGCGAAGATCTTGCGGTAAATCTTAGCAATAGCACTGCGCTAAGCATTCTGGACGTTAACGAGCTGAGCAAAAAGCGGCTAGGCCAAGTATTTAACTTAGTTGATAAAACTGAGACAAAGATCGATATTGAAGCCCTAGTCTTAAAGAGCACCGAAGCTTTTACCTCGCGCGAATGGCGGCTGCGCTATTCCGACGGCAGCATGGCTAACTTGTCTTTAAGTGTTTCACCAGTTCAACTGAGCTATGGTTCCGAGACCAAGGGTGGTTGGGTAATATTGCTACGTGATATCACCGCCGAAAAATCTCTAGAAGAAGAACGTGAGGATTTTATAAGTGTGGCCAGCCACGAACTTAGAACGCCGATAACTATTGCTGAAGGGAATGTTAGCAATGCTTTAATGCTAGGTGCTAAAACAGGGATACCAGATCAAATGCAAAAAACTCTGACGGTAGCTCATGACCAAATAGTTTTTTTAGGCAACCTAATAAATGATTTGGCCATGCTATCAAGAGCCGATAGGGGAAAACTGGCCCTAACAATAGAAGCTTTTGATGTTAAAAAAATGATTGATACGCTAGCCGATGATTACCGCTCTCAGGCCGAGAAAAAAGGCCTGCAACTTTTAGTAAATGCTCCAGAAGAACTAGGAACGCTAAGCTCTAGCCAGCTTTATGTTCGTGAAATACTGCAAAATTTTATAACCAACGCTCTTAAATATACTGAAAAAGGCCAAATTACCCTTTCCGCCACACTTGGCAATAACGGTATAGAATTTAGTGTAAGCGATACAGGCATTGGCATTAGTACCGGCGAGCAAAACAAGCTGTTTAGCAAGTTTTTTAGAAGCGATGATTGGCGGGTTAAAAAAATCAATGGGACTGGGCTGGGGCTATATGTTAGTGGCAAACTTATCAAGCTTTTAGGCGGCCAGGCAGATATGGATAGCCAGTTAGATAAGGGGACACAGTTTAAGGTGTTCATACCAAATACCACAGAATCACCAGAAGTTCTTGCCAAAAACCCTAAAATCGGCTAGTATTGACAGTGACGGCCTACTGTAACAAGTAGGTTTTTTAAGTTCAAAAAGGGAGACTGCTAAGCAGCAAGTGTTATGGCCGAAGAAGAAACTAGTAAGAAAAAGCCGCGAATACGTAAATCTGCCCCGACAATTCGGGAGCGAGTTGAGACCGAGCAGGCTAAGTCAGAGAAAGCCACTAAGCCCTCACGAGCTAAAAGGCTGACCTCTAAGGCTGGTCGCCCATTCAAGGCAGTCGTCCGGCGTCGCCCACACCTAGGAAGCAACCGCGTCACAAGACTGCTTGGCAAAGTTTTTAAACCTCTTGTTTGGTTACTTAATAAAATAGCCCCGCGCTATTTTGTTAACGCTTGGCGCGAAGTACGCCAAGTTACCTGGACTACTCGCCGCGAAACCTGGCGCCTGACCTTTGCGGTATTTGTTTTTGCTTCGATTTTTGGTGCAATTGCCTACGGAGTAGATAAGGGCCTTGATGATATTTTTAAGAAGTTCGTACTTAAGTAAGGGATTCAGTAGATGACAAAACGTTATGATTCAACTCGGCAGTGGTACGCCATCCACACCTACAGCGGCTACGAAGAAAAAGTAGCCGAATCTATTCGCCAGCGCGCCGAATCATTGGATATGGGCGATAAAATCTTTCAGGTACTAGTGCCTAAGGAAAAAATGATCGAAATTAAGAACGGCAAGCGCAAAATTGTCGAAAAGCGCATTTTTCAAGGCTATGTCTTAGTAGAAATGAAGTTATCCGAGGACGCCTGGTATATTGTGCGCAATACTCCTAACGTTACCGGCTTTGTGGGCACTGGCACCGAACCAACACAGGTAGAAGCCGAAGAGATTGCCAAGATACTTAAGCGCATGGGCCGCGATGAACCTAAGCACAAGTTTGATTACCAGGTTGGCGAGGTCGTAAACATAATCGACGGGCCATTTAAGGGCTTTGACGGAGCCATTAATGAAATTGACGCCCAAAAGGGCAAACTTAAAGTATTAGTAAATATGTTCGGCCGTGAAACCCCCGTGGAGCTGGACGGTTTACAGGTAAAGAGAGTTTAACTATGGAGATTAGAAGAAGGATTCGGAAGGATATTGCCCATAGAGAATCGGTCCCTTTAGAGGATCTAGAAAGATTAAGATCTCTAGCTAAAGCAGTATTGGAAGAATCTTTCGACACCAACGAGTCAACCAATCACTTAGAAGCAATAGAGGAGCAGAAGAATGGCTAAGCAAGTTACAGCAACATTAAAGATGAAGATAAAGGGTGGGCAGGCTAGTGCCGCGCCGCCAGTGGGTTCAACATTAGGCCAGTATGGCGTCAATATGATGGATTTTATTACACCATTTAACGAGCAGACCAAAGATAAAATGGGCCAGTCGGTAACCGTACATATAAGTATCTACGATGATCGGAGCATGACTTGGCGAGTGGTCGGAACACCTACTGACGAACTGATCCTGGCTGCCCTAAAGGTAGATAAAGGTTCTGGCGAGCCCAATAAGGAAAAGTTAGAGAAAAAGCTTAGCCAATCCCAGCTAAAAGAGATTGCCGAGGCTAAAGCCGAAGACATGAACGCCGACGATGTAGAAGCAATTAAAAAAATGGTAGCCGGCACCGCCCGCAGCATGGGCGTGGAGATAGAAGCATAGGTTTGAGGTGAGAAGAGTAGAAAGCGGAATCGGACAAAGGATTGAGCGTGGCCAGGAAGTTGGCGGCGAAGACACTCTAGTCGGTCGGTTTGTTGAGGGATATACAGCCCAGGGAAGGCTGGCCCCCCTATCAGCGCAGGACATTCTATTCGATCTAAGGGACCTAGTGGAAGCAGGGGATATTAGTATCGAAGAAGCCGAAAGTGTTGCTGCCCTGATGGGAATTATTAAATAATAACTAGTTAAGTGGGAGGCCTTAAAACAGCCGTTTGAACCACGAAGGAGTAGATCATGGCAGAAGCCAAAGCGAGTAAAAAGCAAAATGTAAAAAGCAAAAAGGTAGAGGAGGCTGTTCAGCCTGCACCCGAGGCAGACGTTGTGGTAGAAGAAACTGTTGAAAATACAGATAATGATGCAAACGAAGCTATAGAAGAAGCGGCTGCCGAAGAAGCAACACCAGCTGTAAAGGCTAAGTCGGGCAAACATAGCGCCAAGGCTGACAAGGAACAAGAAGAAAAGGCAGCTAAAGAAGAGCGGAAAGCCTCTGTTACCAAAGAAACTGCCCAAAAGCCTAAGACAGTTCAAAAACCAGCTCGGTCTAAGACAGAGCGTGCCGGCAAAAAGTACCGCGAACTAGCCAAATTAATCGAACTTGGAAAGACCTATTCCCTAAACGAGGCGCTTAGTCTGGTTGTAAAGACTAGCCCGGCTAAGTTTGATGCTGCCGTAGAACTACACGTTAATCTAGGTGTGGACCCAAAGCAAGCCGATCAAAATGTTCGCGGCACCATCGCATTGCCAGCCGGAACTGGTAAAACCATCAAGATTGCGGTTTTGTGTGAACCTGCGGACGAGGCAAAAGCCAAAGCCGCCGGAGCCGAAACAGTTGGTGCTGACGCAATTTTTGCAGAATTAGATAAAGGCTCAGTAAACTTTGATCTGTTAATTGCCGCTCCGCTAATGATGCCAAAGCTTGGTAAGTATGCAAAGCTACTAGGGCCAAAAGGGCTAATGCCTAATCCCAAAAGTGGTACAGTTAGCCCAGATATAGCCAAAGCGGTTACCGAGGCCAAAGCCGGTAAAGTAGAGTACCGAGTAGATAGCGCCGGAATTATTCACCTAGCGGTTGGCAAGGTAAGTTTTGGCGCCGATAAATTGTTGCAAAATGCCGAGGCCGTAATGTCCAGCATAAGAGCTGCTAAACCCGCCAGCCTGAAGGGTGACTACATAAAGTCGGTATTTGTTACCACCACCATGGGCCCTTCTATAAAAATCGGGCTGTAGTTTTCAAATAATTACAACGTTAATGTAGGCACTTATGCTTGCGTCCCTCTTCCAGCGAGCTATAAACTAATTTCATGACAAGTTCAGGGGTATATAGCAATACAGAAATCTTTAGGGCGATCAAAGAAGGCCATATTATCTGTGCACCTTTTATCCCAGAAAATGTAAACACCTCAAGCTTAGACGTTACACTTGGCGAAAACTATTTTAAGACAGACGGCGAATCACTGGTCTCGCTTTATAATCCATACGATCCTAATAATGTTGCTGATTATTTTGGCGAAGTGCAAGTCGCACTTCCTTTTAGAGAACACCGAATCGCTCGTCATCTGGGCTCTGATGCCCTTATGAACATCCCATATGATCATCCAATCATTATTCTTGGACCCGGCGAGAGGATTTTGGCACACACCCATGAATTTGTGGGAATAAATCCTCCTGGAACATCCAGTATGCAAGGGAGGAGTACAACCGGGCGAAATGGCATATCGGTATGCGTCGATGCCGGATGGGGTGACTCTGGCTATATAAATCGCTGGACAATGGAGGTGGCGAACCTTAATAAACGGCATCATGTGGTACTGCCGATAGGCGAGCGTATTGCTCAGATGGTCTTTTATCATACCGGCGAAGTGTCTGGCGAATACTCAAGTGATGCCAACTCCGGTAAATACCAAGCAAAGAGCGGCAAAGATCTAAACGAATTAATTAGAAGTTGGGTGCCAGAGGTGATGCTGCCTAGAGCCTACAAAGATCAACGTACTCTCCCCAAGCCACTATAATTTTAATTTCAGTTATTCTTATTTAAGGATTAATGGCTCGAAACACTTGATCACATCCTGATGAACTTTCTCTACCGTTTGTTCCGCGTCTAGTATGGGTATTTTAAAATTTGCAGCAACCCATCTATAGCCACTTAATACCCTCGTAAAAAACTCCTTGTCCTTAGTCTCAAAGTGGTCTTTTGCGGTAGAGCGTCTTCCTATTCGCTCAGCCACAGTTTCAATAGAAGTTTCTAATATTACTACGCCATCCGGGATAAAAAAGTCACCCATCGCATCTCTAGATTTATCAATAATTTTTTCTAATTCCATGCCTTCACCAAATCCTTGGTATGCGACGGACGAAATCCAATTTCGGTCACCAATTACGTTAACTCCAGCTAGTGTTAGTGGGCCGATTTTTTGAGCCACTAACTCACGCCTTGATATTGTAAAAAGATCTAAATTTGTTTCCATGGATCTATCTAGTCCACCAAGCAAAATTTGCCTAACAGCCTCGCCTATAGAGGTACCGCCGGGTTCGCGTAGTGATTCAACGGGAAGAGATAGACCTTTTAAATAATCGACTAAAAGTTGGTGCTGGGTTGATTTACCGGATCCGTCGATTCCTTCCAGGACAAAGTACTTTCCATTTTTATTAACCTTTGTCATTAGCCAAGACTTCTGCGAAATTTGCCTCGTGAGGAATGTCTTTGCGGTGCTGTCTCCAGCCTCTAAAATTTCCAGAGAAGACATTAGCTTTGTAGCTAGCATCGTCAAGCGGAGTAGCAGCGTGTTCCATTGGCGACATGTGGCCATTTCTGGCGAGGGACCTGTATAGTTCTACATCCTTCTCGGGATCACGTATACCGTCGTGAGTTAGGTAGCTGACGCGTGCACAGCGCCCCACAGCGACATTTATCTGCTTTTCAAGCGGCATACTATCGTCTCGCTCGTCGGGCTGAATTAGGGGTAAATGGTATTCTCCGTGCGCAACCTCTATGGGTTCGGAGGCAGCATAGGCCGTTTTCATTAGCATCGCGGTAGTCATCATCTCTGGCTGAGCATCTGGGTGAGCTCTAAGTGCAAAAAAATTATCCCATTCAGTCGCGGTAACTATTACGGTATGCCACATAAATGGCTCCAATAATCGGTTTGACGTTTGCTTATGGACAGGTACCACTAATGACCTTCGACTTATTCCGAAACCATATCGCTCATCCAGCAATTCGATTCGCTCTTTAAGCACGTCGTCCTTTAGTTCCCCAGGGCCGCCGATTAATGCCGTTGCACCCAAAACAGCTATATCTCGCATCTCCAGCCATACAGAAATGGCATTTTCTTGTTCACCTAGTGGCAGCTCCTCAGTTGCCTGCATGCCTGGTCGATTTGCACCCCAGTAAGACGGCACAAAAGGAGCGTCAAGCACCCTGGCTAACTGTTTTTCTACTGGAATAGCCCGCGAACTCGCCGAATTTCTGCTTAGTGCTCTATGGGTGTTAAATTCTGCAAGTATAAATCTTGGGAAGGTTACCTCAAGCGTAGTAAGGCGATCGTCTCTTGGAGAAATAGAATCGGCCAAGACCTTTACTTCGTATGACATAGCTCTACTCCCTCCAATTTCCTAGTAGTAATAGAATATAACCATAAGTTCAATTTGTCCAAAACGTGTTCAAACGTTACACTAGATACCAGCGGTGGGAAAACAATTATCACAACAAACGAGGCAATATGCTTACGGGCTTACTTATCGCATTGGAGGGAAACAACGAGAGTATTTTAAGCTCTCAGCGGGTATTACTAGCGGAGCGATTAAGAGCAATCGGTCACGAAGTCGATGTATTTAGCTTCCCACGTCTAGAAGATCCCTCTGGCTACTTTATTAATCAATATCTATCTGGAGTGTACGGGAAACAGGAGTCGCTTAGCCCGTACACTTCGGCTGTCTTTTACGCTCTAGATCGTTATCAAGTCTCCTCCGAAATTGACCAAGCCCTTAAATCCGGCAAAGTCGTCATCGCCAACGGCTATAGCGGCTCTACCATGGCCGAACAAGCTTCTAAGTTTTCAAACCCGGCAGAGCAAAGGGGCTTTTTCATCTGGACCGAAAGCCTGGAGTATCAGTTACTCGGTTTGCCCAGACCAAATCTTAACATCCTACTAACCTCAGAATCTTCGGCTCGCGGCGGCTCACCTAGTGACAAAAGTCTTACTCTGGCATTCCAATTACTTTGCCAATTGTTCCCGAAAGATTTTATAGCAATAAACAGCACCGAAAATGGCAAGACATTGAGTGTTCCGGCTATCAACGATCAAATATGGAATGTTATCAAGCCATTTTTGCCCCAACAACTGCAAAACCAGCCAAAAAGTACAGTTGTTAATTTAAACGGCACAGTTCCCGCTTCAACGCTACAGAGCAGTGTGACGCCACTTACCGAAGTAAAAGAATCTCGGGCCAATTTTGAGATAAAGCTTAAAAATGTTAGTGCTCTTGCCGAGCGGTTGATGATTAGCAACCCACAAGTGTTTGTAGAGCGACAGGTTATCAAAACTAAGGTTGGATCAGCCACTAGCTACCTCAACCCTGGTGGGTTAAATGCCGAACAAGCTAAAGGATATAAAACGAGCCTTATGCAGCTAGATGAAAAACGTTTAAGCATAATCAAAGCACTGCATCAGACTACAGACGGCAGTCTAGTTAAATTAGCAGGTGGTTCGGAATCTGTCGTTGAGATGATAGCCAGTAATCTTATTCCTTTGGCAAAGCTAAGTAACCTTGAGCTCCATGGCAATCCTATCGATCTGTCTGAATTAGCCATTAGCCTATA
>JAYSLE010000011.1:0-9122 GCA_043725845.1 Candidatus Saccharimonadota bacterium | reverse complement strand
AGTACGCTTAGTTGATGAGTTTGCCGAACTATTGGCCAAACCCGGCAAGACTCCAGAAGAACAACAATTGCTGGATCTTTGCACTCAAGGTCTAGAAGTAACTGTAAGCTCGGTGCCGTTTTCTCATCTGGTAGCCAGCTACCAAGCGGCACTTAAGGATCCGGCTAAAACACTACAAGTTATTGGCCGTACCGAATACCAAAAAGCCGTGGACCAGGAGCGCGGTATAATTACTGCCGAATTTAAGTTTATAGACCGATGGCTGCAAGAATGGGCACCAGAGGACGTTAAATTTTCGCTAGCCGATAAAGTTGATCTAGCCCAGTTTACAGATACCGAAAAGGCCTATTTTAACAATTTGGCCGATAAAATTGCTGCCGCACCGGCCGATGCCGACGGCCAGTGGTTCCACCAGGCCATTTACGAACTCCAAGAATCCAGCGGCCTAGACAAACCTCAGTTGTTTAGCGCTCTTTATAGATTACTAATCGGCAAAACCAGCGGCCCCCGCGCCGGTTGGTTTTTATCAATGCTCGACCGCGATTGGCTACTAAACCGCCTCCGCCTCCAATCGTAGATACCATCTGATAGAATAGGGGTATGAGTGAGAGTAAAAACCAGACGGCGATTTTTGCGGCTGGGTGTTTTTGGGGCGTTCAGTTTTATTTTGATGAGGTCCCAGGAGTTGTAGAAACCGAGGTCGGATATATTGGCGGCCATCTCGATAACCCCACCTACGATGCCGTTTGCTCGCATACCACCGGTCACGCCGAGGCGACAAGGGTAGTCTATAACCCCGACGAAGTAAGCTACGAAACACTGGTGCGCCAATTTTTTAGGATGCACGACCCAACTCAGTTAAACCGTCAAGGCCCGGATATTGGTGATAGTTACCGCAGTGCCATCTTTTATGTTGGCGAAGACCAAAAAGTCGCAGCCCAAAAAATCCTTGATGAACTTAACAAAGCACAGTTTGGCGGCAAAATTGTAACCACCTTAGAAAAAGCCGGCGTTTGGTGGCCGGCCGAAGATTATCATCAAAAATTTACCCAAAAAACCGGCCGCGGCATGTGCCACATCCCGTACGCACCCGTAGAAACAACAAAATGATGTTAAAGAATCGATCCAAAACCTATGCGATTATTAGCCTGGTAACGGTACTGGCTTTAGGCCTGGGTTTTTACCTGCAGTCTAGGCCCGAATCGGACCGGGCTAGCGCTAATCCGGCCTCTGTTGGTAGCTCAAATGACAACTGCGCGGCTAAAAAAACCATCACCTATACCTGTTATAAAACCGAACTTTCCAACGTGGTAAAACAAAGCGGGCCACAAACCGCCATGGCATTAGTAAAAGCCCAATATTCTAAAGTACCCTATGTAAAAAGCCAGTGCCATCAGCTAACTCATGTTATTGGCCGGGCGGCTTTGGCCAAATACGGCAGCGTAGCCGACACTTTTGCCCACGGCGACCAATACTGCTGGAGTGGGTATTATCACGGCGCCATGGAAGAAATTGCTATTTTGCACGGCACTAACTACATTGTCGATAACGCTAACACTCTGTGCAAGCCAGTCGTCGGCGCTAAAGGCCAATACAGTTTTTATCACTTTAACTGTGTGCACGGTATGGGGCACGGTTTTATGGAAGCACTAGATAATAATTTGTTTACCAGCTTGGGCGCCTGCGATAAAATGACCGACGATTGGGAGCGCACTAGCTGTTACGGCGGGGTGTTTATGCAAAATATTATGAATGTTCAGAGCCCAGACGAAACCGTGGATCATAAATCGGCATATTTAAAGGCTGATCAGCCAATGTACCCCTGTACAGCAGTGGACCAAAAATACAAAGAGCAGTGCTATTTAATGCAGACCAGTTACGCTCTGCAGGTAGAAAATTACAATTTTGATAAAGTGTTTGGGCTTTGCAAAGATATAGATCAAGCTTACCGGGCAACTTGCTATCAAAGTCTGGGCCGGGACGCCAGCGGCCAAAGCATCAGCGACATTAACAAGACCAGCGCCACCTGCCTAAAGGGCAGCGATTACGAAGCCCAAAGCAACTGCATAATTGGTGCCGCCAAAGATTTTGTATCTTATTTTCATAGTGATAAGCAGGCCAAACAACTCTGCGCCAGCCTACCGCCAGATTTAAACGCTATCTGTAGTAGTACGGTCACCAGCTACTACTCAACCTTCTAACAGACATGATATTCTTATAGTCCAATGCCAGAAGTCAGCGATGAACAATTTGAGTCAATGGTCGGCGACGGAATCGATGCTATTCCAGAAATGTACCAAAAACGCCTAGAAAATGTGGCTTTTATTGTTGAAGATGAGCCAAGCCCCGAGCAACGGGTCAAGCTAAAACTGGCTTGCAACGAAACTCTATTGGGCTTGTATGAGGGCACGCCTTTGCCGCAGCGCGGTGGGGCCACCAAGTTGTTGCCAGATAAAATAACTTTATTCAAAAATCCTTTAGTGGCCCACAGCCGCGACCTATCTGATCTAAAAGAACAGGTAAAGCACACTATCTGGCACGAAGTGGCCCACTATTACGGCCTAGGGCACGACCGCATTCACGAACTAGAAAACAAAACCAACTAGCAAATTTGTAGTAAACTAGCCCATATGGGCATATTAGAATATCTTGGCATCTCTAAAAAAAGCAAATCCCAGCTAAAAAACCTAGGCCAACTAAATCAGTTGGCTGCAGCGTTATTGGCCTTTCAGGCTATTGTTATCTTGATATTGGCTAAGACCGATGTCGGTTCGCGGGCCATCTCGACCTCTTTTTTAACAGCGGATCCCCAAACTACTGATGCCAGCGGGCAAGCAGTTCTTGCTCCAGCCATTCATCACTTGTTTGATCTTAATCTAGCGTATTTAGTCGCCGCCTTTTTATTGGTCGCTGCAGTTATTCGATTATCCGTAGCTACACGTCTCAAAAGTTCATACGAACGTGAGCTCAAAAAAGGCTTTAGTCGGGCCAGATGGTTGGAATTTGCTCTGGTAAACGGGCTGGGCGTTGTGGCTCTGGCCGTAGTTTCTGGCGTCTTGGACGTTTCGTCATTACTTTTGATACTGGCGTTGGTTGGGTTTGCCGGCTTTTTGAATTATCTACGCGAACTCAGTCCGGATGTTGGCAAATTAAATTCATGGCTTCGGTTATGGGGCGGGGTTAAAGCGGCATTAATCCCTTGGCTGGTGATTGGCATATATCTTTGGGGCGCACATGCTTACGGCAATGGTCTACCGGCTTACATTTATTGGCTGGATGGCAGCCTTTTGGCTCTATTTTTGGTCTGGGCATGGATAGATTTTCAGGTTGGCTACAAACGCGGGCGCTGGGCCGATTATTTAAATGTTGAGCAGGCCTATATAGTCCTTAGTCTAATAACTACCACAGCTCTAGCTTGGCAAATCTACGCCGGAACTCTTAGGTAAAAATGCCACCAAATCTTAAAAAAACACCTCTGTTAATCGTCATCATTGCCGGCATACTGGCTCTTATATCACTGCTCGCCGTCAAACTTGCCGGCTAATACTTATAAGGATTTCCAAAAAAATAAAAGGGCTGATCGCAGGAATAAATAATCTGAAAATTGTCTTTTTTATTGATTTGGAAAATAATTTGGCAACCGCCTGCTCCAACCTTTTTGGAATAGGGGACCAGTTTTGTGTATCGTGCGCCGGTGCCAAGGGTAATATCAGCCCAGTCAGTATCTGGGTTCATGTTTGCCAGTTTTTCCTTACTGTCTTTGGGCAAGTTATTGTACCAGCCGTTCTGTGATAGTTTATTGTCCAGCTTTTGGGCATATGTCGAAAAATTTCTAAGTACCTCCGTGCTAAGCAAGCTGTCCTTTGAGTTACTCCTGCTAAAATTGCAGAATGTGCTTGTGCTTAACCCTTTTGCCGCATCAAGTGCACAACTTTTAACATCATCTTGAACTCTCAAACCAAATTGCCTAAAAGGATCGTCCAAATTGTATAACTCGCGGTCAAAATTATGCTGTAGGCCACTAACAAGGAATTGCATGGTATACCAAGGCATCACATGGTCCCTTATTGCCCCACGGCAAAGGTATCCAGCCAGAACAACTACCAAGACCCCGCTCAGGACAAAGGCAAGAGCTAACACAATCTTTTTATCAGCATTTATCTTTAGCATGTAATTAGATTCTAACACCAAGCGTCAGTACCGTGTTGTTGATACAATGGTTAGACATGGCATATGAAAGAAGCCCGGCCTACAAACCGGGTCAAAAAGAGGTTTATAAGCTTAGCCGCAGCCGAATAGAGAATTTTATTAGGTGTAGGCGTTGTTTTTGGCTGGCCCAAAGGCTCAAGATTGATCAGCCCAGCTCGCCGCCATTTTTAATAAATAGTGCAATCGATGAACTGCTTAAAACCGAGTTTGACACCTTTCGCGATAAAGGCGAACAGCACCCATGGCAGATAGAATTCAAGGTCGATGCCAAACCCTTCCAGCACGCCGATCTAAAACGTTGGCGCCACACTTTTACTGGTGTGCAGCACCTGCACGAACCAACTAATTTATTAATTTTTGGTGGTGTAGACGATGTTTGGATAAACAATAAAAAAGAACTGATCGTGGTAGATTACAAGGCCACCGCAAAAGCCGACGAGATTACCGATTTAGGACCAAAGGGTGGCTGGCACGACAGCTATCGGCGCCAGATGGAGGTTTACCAGTGGTTGCTGCGTGGTGAGGGCCACAAAGTTAGCGATACCGGCTATTTTGTATACGCTAACGGCATAGCTAAAGCCGATGGCTTTTTTAATAAAGTAGAATTTAGAACCAACGTTTTTCCGTACAAGGGCAGCGATAAGTGGGTGGAACCAACGCTGATAGAAATTAAAGCCTGCCTAGAAAGCGACAAAATGCCACCGGTAGGCCAAGCCGCCATGGGCGGCGACTGCGAATACTGCACCTACGCCCGCTCCCGCACCGAACTTACCCTTAGAGCTTTAAGCAAAAAATAAAAATATTACTTGCTTGTGCTTGTGTTTGATGGCTTAAAAATCTAAAGTCTTAAATAGATATGTCAACAGAGATTCTGGAGCTTTATAAAAACCGTCCCGAAAGGTTTGACCCGCTGGCCGATCATCCAGATCCAGACGCGCTGTACATGGAGAGCTTACGCCAATCTTCTTTAATGGCCGGCCGCGAAAAGCCACTTAACTGGGAGCTTGATGAATACCTTTCTGAGGCAGCGCTGCACAGATACCGTGCACTAGTAGATATAGAAGCCTTGATATACCTTTCCGAGGCAGGCCCGTATGAAATCCCAATTTCTGACGAAGAAAAAGAAGTTTTACGAATGATGTACCAACCGGAAGTCTTTGATCCGGAGCTTGTCCTGCGTATTGATCACCTTGGCTATAACGGAGCTGAGCCTACCGAGCATGATGTCAAGGCGGGTGAAGTGTACCTAGGCCTGCAACTAGAAGAGGTCGGACTCGGTCATCTAAAAAGGTGGCTACACTACGGTGAGACTTCCGAAGACACCAATAACTTAGCCTACAACTTAATGCTAAGGGGTGCGGTGAATAATGTCATGATCCCGGCAACCGTTAGAATGGCCGACAGACTGGCTTACTTTGCTGTTGTTCATGCTGAAACACCGCTGCTAGCCCTAACACATGCACAGGGTGCCGCACCTCATACGGTTGGTAAAAGAATAGGTAAAGGGCTTGCCGATTTAACTGAGGTAATCGCCAAGCTTGAGGCCATTGATCTAACTGGAAAATTTGGTGGAGCAGTCGGTGGCCACAATGTGCTGGAATTCTTGCAGCCGGAATTCGATTGGGACAATTATTCCCGTAATTTTGTCGAAAGTTTTGGTTTTAAATATCTGCCAGTCACCGACCAGCGCAATAATCATTTAGCTGTAACAGATCTACTTAATAGCCTAAGTAGAGTCGGTCTAGTTAGTTACCAAGTCGCCCGAAACGCATGGCTTAGTATCCGCGATGGAGTACTGGTTCAGCAGAAAGTGGATAAAACCCGCGGATCTTCTACAATGTCCCACAAAATTAACCCCTGGCGCCTAGAAGGAGCCGAAGGTCTATTCGAGCAAGCTAGAGATTTGATAGGGGGAGCCGAAGAAGGCTTAGTGGAGAGCCGGGACGAGAGAGAATTATCAGACCATCCTTGGGAACGTGCTTACGGAGACATGCTCGGACGTCTCGTAGCCGGACTTAACTATATGACAATCCAGTTCGACAGACTATTGGTAGATGAACAGGCAGCAACAGCAACGCTTAAGGGTCGGGGCGAGGTTCTTAGTGAACTCTTACAAACTGCCGCACGCCAAGAAGGCGACGCCGATGCCTATGACAAAGTAACTGATGCGCTTCAAGGTAAAAAACTAAGCCTTGAAGAGATGCGAAAGTTGATTGAAGAAATGTTACCGGATAGCAATTTGAAAATCCGGATTTTAGAACTTGTTCCCGAAGAATATCTTGGTAATGCGCCCGAAAAAGCTAGGGAAGCCGTATTGGGATGGCATGCCTGCAAAACTACCATCGAAAGCGGTGTACTGGACGATGTAAGCAGAATAGATGCAGTACTATTTGATTTTGATAGCACTTTGCATTTCGGCGATAAAGAAGAACTGCAAGCCAGACTGGAAGAGATATCAAGACGCCTAGATCTTGGGTTTAGTTCGGAACAAATCCAAAAATTTGGTGCTAGAAGTGATTTTAGAGAAATGCGCCAGCTTATGATCGAAGCCCATGGGCTTGCAAACCCGGATTCCAATGTTTCAGAAGAAGATTTTCAAACTGCTAATAACGAAGTTTCAGGTATGTTTGACCACCTGCTTTATTTGGGAGAAAATGCCGAGCAGCTGCTTAGGCAGCTAAAAGCCAGCGGTAAAAAGATTGGGCTGGTGACCACGCGAGGTTCTAATTCGCTCCCTAGATTGTTAGAACTTTATGGGATTAGTGACATATTTGATGTGATTGTTAACCGTGATGGTGCAAAGGAAAGAAAGCCACACCCTCAACCAATAGCTTTTGCGTTAGAGCAACTGGGAGTATCTGACCCCTCTAGGGCGATCTACGTCGGGGATAAACAGGTTGATGATGTTATTGCCGGCAATGCATTGGGTATGCAAACGGTTCTTGTGGGTAGCGAGCCACTAGACCCATACGGAGCGCGGCCTACTCATCATTACTCTTCATTGGAGCCACTTCTTAAAAAATTTAGTCGCCGTGCATAAAGTATGACCAAAAGGATTATAGTAACCGGACCGCCCAACAGTGGTAAAACTACTTTTTTTGAAGGCCTAAGGGTAATTTATCCAGAAGCGCCTTTCATGCCTGAACCTGCCACCTGCGTTATAGAAGAAGAATTGTCAAAAGAAGAGACAGACCCAAACTACGAAGGGCGTCTACCAGAACGGGATTACAGAAGATTTGCCCCGTTAGTTATCGCGAAATCCTTAGAACTTGAGTTGGCTGTTTCACTAGATGCCCATTTTACGATACAAGACAGAAGTCTGGTTGATACTGTGGGCTATGCTCGGCTGAATGGTTGCTTTGATCTTGTATCCGGGGTTCAAAAGCTTATAGCCGAGGCCGGTTACACAGCAGCCCTTATGTGTAGTTTTGTAGGAAAATACGAAACTACCCGAACTCGCATGGAAAACTTGGAAAAGGCCCAACAAACACAAGCATATTTACTTGAGGCCTATGAAGAATCAGGTATAGCTATTATCCAGATTCCACCAGTAAGTCAGTCCGAGAGATTGAGTATTGCCAGGGGCGTTATCGATTCTCTTTAGTCTGGGATATAATATGCCTTATGTTAGATATTAGGTTTATTCGGGAAAATGCCGAGCTAGTGGCCGAAAAGTCCAAGCAAAAGGGCTACGAGGTTGATGTTAAGCATCTGCTAGAGCTGGATGGACAGCGCCGGCAACTGCTGGGCGATATCGAAACGGTACGGGCCGAGCGCAACAAATTGGCGGACGACGCAAAAGGCCAAAAGCCGTCAGAAGAAGCCGTAGCCAAAGGCAAACACCTAAAAGATCATCTGTCCGACTGCGAAGCCAAACTCAAGCCCGTAGAAGAAGAGTATGAAAAACTCCTAAAGAGCGTACCCAATATGCCGGCCGACGATGTGCCGGTTGGGGCTAGCGAAGATGAAAATGTTGAGGCCAAAGTTTGGGGCGAAAAGCCGCAATTCGACTTTGAACCAAAAACCCACTGGCAATTGGCCGAATCTAGCGGGCTAATTGATAAAGAACGAGCGGCCAAGGTTGCCGGAGCCCGATTTGCTTACCTAAAAGGCGGCTTGGTGCAGCTGCAGTTTGCCCTAATCCAATTTACTTTAAACGAACTTACAAATGAAGAAATCCTTAAAAAAATTATCCAAGAAAATGGGCTAAATATTTCTTCAAAACCCTTTGTTCCTGTGTTGCCTCCGGCCATGATTAAGACCGATGTTTTTGCGGCCATGGATAGACTAGAACCAGCCGATGACAGATATAAAATGGAGGGCGAAGAACTGTGGTTGCAGGGCAGCGCCGAACACACCCTTGGATCAATGTATATGAACGAAATGATCGCACAAGATGACTTACCTATTCGTTATGTGGGCTTTTTGACCAGCTTTAGAAAAGAGGCTGGCACCTACGGTAAGGATACCGAGGGCATAATCCGCATGCATCAATTCGATAAACTTGAGATGGAAAGCTTTACCAGCCCAGAAACTGGTGCCGAAGAGCATAAGTTTATGATTGCTGTCCAAGAACACCTAATGCAAAGCCTAAAACTGCCTTACCGCGTACTAAAAAAATGCACCGCTGATATTGGTAAGCCCAACGCTAGCGGCGTAGACCTAGAAGTTTGGCTGCCCGGTCTGGGTACTTATAAAGAAACACACACCGCCGATTATATGACAGACTACCAAGCCCGCCGCCTGCAGACTCGTTATAAAAAAATCGGTGAATCTGGTAACGATCTTGTGCATACCAACGATGCCACAGCTTTTGCCATGGGCCGCACCCTAGTAGCCATCATCGAAAACTTCCAAGATAAAGATGGCAATGTCCACATCCCCCAAGCACTCCAACCCTACATGCATGATAC
>JAYSLE010000010.1:0-10329 GCA_043725845.1 Candidatus Saccharimonadota bacterium | reverse complement strand
GGCGGTTTAATCTCTAAATCATTATCTGGCAGCCACCGTACATGGACCCCAATGCTGGTTAATACCTCAATTATCCGATTAACTTCTTCAATTCGGGGTACTTGTTTAAGCCTGGTTGTACCTTTATTAAGCAAACTGGCGCAAAGCAACGAAACAGCGGCGTTCTTGGAGGTTTTAAGCTCTATCTCACCTTGTAGTTTATGCCCACCCTCGATCCTTAAATTAACAGCATCGCTAATACTAATAAGCTGTTTATTTAGAACATCGCTGATACGGCCTAGGGTATCGATACTAAGATTTTGTTTGCCGTGCTCTATGCGGTTAACGGCCGATTGGCTAGTGCCCAGTTTTTTGGCAAAGGCAGATTGGGTTAAACCGCGCTGTTGCCTGATTTGATAAATAAGTTGACCGATTTTTTGATTTGTTTCTTGCATAAAACTTGTAAATAATATCACACACGGTATAAATGCTTCAAATTTTCTAAGGCAGTAGTTCGGGTTCTTGTTCTAGGGTAACACTAAATTTTTCTTGAACCTTAGCTACAATTTTCTGTTTAAAGCTTAATAAATCGGAAGTTTTTTTGGCGTGCTCGTTAACAAAAACTAAGGCGTGCTTGGGCCACAAGGCCATGCCAGTCTCGGGATCGCTGTAACCGGGTTCAAAACCAGCTTGTTCTATTAACCACATGGCAGAAAGTTTAATCATATCGTTTTTAGCCGGGTAATTTAAAACCTCCGGGAATTTTTTTACTAGATCTTCAAACTGGGAGTTTTCTAAAATCGGATTCTTAAAAAATGATCCGTTATTGGCGACTTTGGTAGGATCGGGAAGTTTCTTACTGCGTATATCTATCACACATTTTCGCAGGCTGGCTGGGGAAAAGTCGGTGATTCCATGCTCATTAATATATTTCTGTAATCCTCGGTGAAATGGCGGTTGCATTGGCTCGCGTCCAAGCTTTAGCACCACTGCGCAAATTATAAACCGCCCATGATCAACTTTTTTAAAGCGGCTAGTTCGGTACCCAAGGTCGCAGGCCTCTTTGGCTATTCCGCCAAAGGCCCGCTCTACGGTGTCGTAAGCCTCTATCTCTAATAAAGAATCGGCAATTTGCTGGCCGTAAGCCTCGACATTTTGGACTGGGGTTGCGCCAACCGTACCCGGGATTAAAGAAAGTGTTTCTATCCCGCTAAGTCCTATATCGACCGTCCAGCCAACAACAGCGTCCCAGTTTTCTCCAGCACTAATTCTTAAGGTAGTCCCGCTGTCGTCTTGCTCTAAAATCTTGCGGCCCAAAATTTTATTTACAACTAACAATCCGCTAAAACCGCCGTCTTGCCATACAATATTGCTGCCATCGCCAACCGTAATAATTGGTAGATTACGTTCAAATGCCCAATCGGCTAACTTTTGCACATCGTCCTCGCTGTGAGCCTCGGCTAGATAGCGGGCCTGTCCGCCCAGGCGCATTGTGCTATGCAAGCGCAAATCTACGTTTTCAAGAATATGCATATGTTTATTATACCTATCTGTGGGCTTGCAGTAAGCAGGGCACTATAAGTACAATAAAAGCATATGAACGATGCTCCTACGCCCGGACTTTATAGGCCGCTTGGAAAAAAACTCAAAAACCTTAGAGATAAAGCTAAAGAAACATTGGCCGAGGCATCTGGCGCGGTAGAAATTGATGTAAAAGTGCTGGCCGGTTACGAACTGGGCCAATCCCGCCCCACCGAAGACGTTTTACTGCTATTAATAAGCCATTTTGGCGTTCGTGATCTAGAGGCCGTAACTTTATGGGAACTGGCAGGCTACGGATCTCCAAAAATGGCTGGTGCATTTTTGGCTAACGATGCCTTGCCAGTGATGCCGCTTTTAGCCGAGACCGACGAACAACATATTATCTTTACCGATATTGTAGACGTAATTGTTAATAATTACGGCGTGGTGATGAACTTTATGCAGGGTGCCGGGCCAAATACCAAACCCACCACTGTTGCCAGGGTAGGTATGAGCCGCGAGCACGCCAAAAGTGTCCTGCAAATCTTGCAAGTAACCCTATCCCAGACCGAACACAACTTTCCCAAACAACCAAAAAAACTGATAGCCCCCGATAGCACCCAGCCCGACTCCAAACCCCAAAACTGATACCAATTACCTCTGTGGAGTGTTATACTACCCCTGTTCATTTGCTTGCTAAAGCTACGCGCCCGTAGCTCAGTGGATAGAGTACTTGGCTTCGAACCAAGGGGTCGCAAGTTCGAATCTTGCCGGGCGTACCAACTAGATTTATATATGCCAAGACACCGCGCAGCAGCGATAGTTATACATAATGACCAGCTTCTCGTCATTTTCCGAAAGAATACTCAGGAGTACTTTGTATTTCCAGGCGGCGGTATAGAGCGTAGCGAGACCAGCGAGCAAGCCATTATTCGTGAAATTCAGGAGGAGACTTCGTTAGAGATACGAGTAGATCGGCAAGTTTACGAGCTGCATCATGATAATGGCGACATTCACTATTATTTTCTCTGCCGTTATGTCAGTAGTGTACCCGCTATTCGGGCCGGAACGAATGAATTCCGTAGCAACCAGCGTGGGGATAATACTTTCATACCACGCTGGGAGCCATTACAAAAACTGCCTACCATTACCCTGTACCCAACCGAGGTACGTGATCGTCTACTGTCTGATCTGATACAAGGTTTCTCGGATCAAGTCGTGACCTTTAATTTAAAAGGCATTTAAATAGCCAAAATAATGAATTTAACAACTAATGACTTGCATACCAGTCAGCGCGAAGCTTGAGAAGCTCTCGAACTAGATTCTTTGAATAACTAGTTAAGAATCGACTAATGCGGTCTTGCTCTACTATTTTTAAGTACCTCTCATATTCTTCCTTAGTATGAGTTGGCATGACAACTCGTGGATCGGCAACTGATAAAGTATCAGCCTCCATCAAAGCTATTTCGTCTCTATCTTTCAAGATGTCGATTTGATCGTGGACTGCCACTAAATGAACAATACGACTCTTTTTGTCCGCCGACAGATAATAAAATACTGGATTTTCAAGTAAAGCCTCTACTTTTTGGGCTCCTAGTTCCATATGATCTTGCTTTTTTAATCCTATTTCAGCTTGCGTTGCAGGCCGGCCGGCGACGAACATTCCGCCATATCCCCAGTCATGCGCGTAAGCAGCAGGAATCAATACCTCGGCGTCTAAATATAGCTCTGGATTATTCTGCATTATGTGCTTAATGTATTTGACTACACCTAAAGTATGGGGTTTATCCCAGCCTGGTCGGCCTTTTTCAAGTTCAGGCAATATAGTATCTTGAATAAATTTTTCAGCTTTTGAATTCATCATTAATGGAGGGCCACCGTAGACGCTATCGCAACTGCTATTAGCATATCAAAGCCTACTATTGCAGTATTTCTGGGCTAGGTTCGACGAACTCGTTTGGAAGAGACGCTACTTTATCGAGTTCCGATTGTGGAACTTCGTTTCTATGCCAAGCCAAGTAATGCACGCACAAGAAATTTGTTATGAAACCACTAGGTAATAAATAATCGACATTCGTACTTCTGGCTCCACAAATACAGGTTTGCTCACCCATCGTCATGGCATCTTCCATAAACTGTCCTTGATAGCCCGAACCTGTTTTATAATCTTTGAAAGCTGCAGTCATTTTCTTTGTAAGCTCTTCCAATGTGGCAGTATCTGATTTTTGATTTTGTGGCTCAATAAACAGTAGCATTTTTTCTGATATATCAATCATGTCGTCATTATAACAAAAGACCGCCGCAATCAGAGGTCTTTATACTGCTTATGCTTGGAGGGCCAGGAGGGACTTGAACCCTCGACATTCTGCTTAAGAGGCAGACGCTCTAACCAGCTGAGCTACTGGCCCAATTTTGAACTAGCCAATACTAGCACGTCCACCCCTGTTTGTAAACGATGCTGACATGGTATTGCCATATAGGACAGCGTCGAATTGGTCCGCACAATCATGGCAAGGGCTGCCTGTATATCAACAAGATGTCGGACATTAATGTGGATATCTTAAAGAAAATGATTGCAAACGCTTTTCGAGACCGCTCGGATAAAGACTAGTTGCATTACGATTCACGATAAGCCATCTATCCTTATTTGCCGGGTTAATTATGCTTTGAGCATGGATTCCTAGATGCGATAATCAAGACATGTCTAATGACTACAAAGCAGAGCTCGATTTTGCCATCAATGTTGCTAAAGAGGCTGGTAAAATCATGTTGCAATATTTTGATGGTGATCAACAACGAGAGATCAAAAAAGATGGCTCACCCGTAACCATCGCTGATAAAAAAATAAATAGTATGGTTATTGATGCCCTTCGGCATAATTTCCCTAACGACGGTCTTATAGGCGAAGAAGAAAGCACCACTACCTACGGTTCGGGAAGAAAATGGTTTTGTGATCCTATAGACGGGACAATAGCTTATACATGGGGTGTTCCAACCTCTATGTTTTCACTTAGCCTTGTACTTGATGGGCGCCCGCAAATAGGTGTTGTATATGATCCATATCTTGATCGAATGTACACAGCAACAAAAGGTTATGGCAGCCACTGTAATAGTCAAAAGCTGGCAGTTTCATCCGGTGGGATGTCCGGAGGCATTGTTGCGGTTACAAGCGATATCCGTAAAATCGCAAAAGGCCTAGAGCACGTAAAGATGCTTGCCGATAGCGAAGCTTATCTGGCTACTTTTAGCGGCGCTATATATAAGGCTACACTTGTAGCACAGGGCAGATTTGTTGGTTACATCGAGAAAGGGGTCGGGGCCCATGATATGGCAGCAGTTGAGCTAATCGTCGAAGAGGCGGGCGGTAAGATTACCGATATTGAGGGCAATCCGCTAGATTATACACAACCGTTTGAAGGAGCGGTGGTCTCTAATGGTGTCGTACATGATGAGCTTGTACAGATTGCCAGCAAAAATGAGTAAAGATGAAATTGCTATATAACTGTGTCTTGTTCGAAGATGTGTTTCGATCTGCCTTGGAGAAAATAAAATGAAAACTCAGGCCGAACTAATGAGCCATGTGATGCACTGTGGGGTTTGGGAACTAGGCGACTTTAATCTTTCTAGTGGTGCGGCGGCAAACAACTTTTTTGATATGCCTCGGGCTCTTTACGACTTTAATACGAAACGATTTTTGCTAGACAGTATGAAGAAGTTGGTCATGATTGCTGAGCCAGATGCTCTATAGGGAGTTCCTAGCGGCGGCCAGGAATACGCTCAGGCTCTTGGCCAAAACATGGGACTGCGGATAATAAGGCTCGAGAAAGACATAGAAGCAACACTTGAAACAGGTGAAAAAAGGTTCAAATTTGCCTCAACTGAAGATATAGAAAAAGCCGAATCAGTCACGCGGATGGTAGGTATCGAAGACGCCGCCAATACATAGGGTTCTGTTTTAGGTGCCCTAGAGTTGTCGCAACTATCAGAAAAAACCGTTAAGATTGTTGCGGCTCTTAGGCGGGGCCTTAGGTTAAATGAACTTTCTATGCCCGTCGATACAGAAGCAGCATTGGAAGAAGAGGTGCCGAACATGATCGGTCCGGGGCACCCGTTTTATGAGCGTTATAAACACCTAGCCCGAAACCCCAATGCCCTCGAATAAAGTAAAAATAGGGGTGTTTGACAGCAGGATAGGTGGTTTGTCGGTTGCTAAATCGTCGACCAAGTTGCGAATAGAGGATTCCAGATATATGCTTGTAACATAAGCAGTAACCCTAAAATGTCCAGAAAAACTAAACCCAAGTCGAACTACGGCTTTCGCAAACCTTCAAAGTATTCTCGCAAATATGTACTGGCTTTTATTTTTTCGGGGGTCGTTGCCGGACTTGCAGCAGGCTATTTAATCTTTGCCGCGTCCAACCCTGTTCCTCTACCGGTCTATCCCGTTCCAACAATCGCCTATAGCTATGACCAAGCAGGTTTTTACGGGGTAAATTTTCCAAACAACGATATGCCAGATTTCCGAGGAACCACCGGCGACGTTGCGGCTCAACAAGTTACCTCTCAAATAAAAAGCACCGGTTCTGGTTGGCTACGAACCGACGCCTCGACTAACCTATCCCGGGCTTTCCTTCAAAACAGCCAGTGCGGCAATGCTCTTTGTGACGTGAACAAGCTGCCGAATATTAATGTCTTAGCTGCCATAGACCACGTAAGTGTTAGTAACGCTCCGCTTTACTGCCCAACTAGTTATGTATTCAGCTGGCCACCGGGGACAGTAAATCCCAACTTTAGCCTTAACGACTGGCAACAGGTTGTAGACTGCGTATCTAAAACGTTTAAAGGTAAGATAAAAGCCTACGAAATTTGGAACGAACCAACTGTAACTGGAGCTGGTTTCCAATTTGGCTATCAAAATGGCACGGCCAGCCATTACTTTGATATGTTAAGAGTTGCTTATCAAACCATTAAAGCTAATGATCCATCGGCTACCGTTATTGGATTGGGTGGAGCATTGGTGTATTCCGGAACCGACCCAACATTACTAAACCTCAGTACAACCTTCGCCCGCCAGCTTGCCAGTATGGGAGCCGGCCAATATATGGATGCAATTTCTCTACATCCGTATCCTTGGACGGACATCAATGGTACTGTGCTGAGTGAATATATAAAGAACTGGAACATTTACACTAGTTTGTTCAATAAGCCGGTCTGGGTCACTGAGACCGGCCAATATACAAACGTCGGCAACCAGTCCAATTATCTGAGTTATGCATATGGTTTGTTTATCAATCAAAATGCCAGTCGGATTTTTTGGTACCGGCTAAAAGACGGTACAGATGGACCTATCGGCCTGTACGATATAAGCAACAATGCCCGTCCGTCAGCCAGCTACATGAGCTACTATGCAACGACTCCCAAGAGCGGGCTTCTGCGTGTCCAAACAAACCCTGCAGCCCAGGTTACGATTACGCTTAAACCAACCAACAACCCCTCCGCAAGTACTTACACCGCCCAGTGGGGCATTGCCTGGCCGCGCTTTGAAAAAGGGGCATATAACATCAGCTTTACTTACCCCAGTACTACCTTTAATGGCCAGCCGGTAAAGTTGCCGCCGCCGCAAACCATCATGGTAAAAGCCAAAATGACCACCGTAATAACTGTGGATATTACGAACGGCGGATTCACTACTCAGTATTTCTGGGAATAGATTACACCGAAAATGAAAATTGGGGTTTTTGACAGCGGGGTTGGCGGACTATCAGTGGTTAATGCCATCCGAAAAGAGTTGCCAGATTTGGAGATTGTTCTTAAAGAGGACAAGGAGCACTTGCCCTATGGCAATCGAACGGTCGAGGAAATCTACAGTTTTGTAAAACCAATTCTTCAAAGTTTTATAAAAGAGGGCTGCCAAGTAATTGTTGTAGCTTGCAATACCGTGACTACCAATCTCATATCGCAATTACGGCAAGAGTTTAAAATCCCGATGGTCGGCATGGAGCCGGCCGTTAAACCGGCCGCCGAAGCCACAAAAACAGGAGTAATTGCCGTTTGCGCCACACCCCGTACTCTAGCAAGCGAGCGCTATGAATGGCTCAAGGAGCAATACGCCAAAGGGGTTAAGGTACTAGAGCCGGATTGCAGCGACTGGGCTATGATGATAGAGAACAACACTGTAGACCGCGACAAAATCGCAAAAACAGTAAATTACATCTGTGAACAGGGCGCTGATCAAATTGTTCTAGGATGCACGCACTATCATTGGATTGAAGAATTAATACGAAAACTAGCAGCCGGCCGAGCAAGCGTTAATCAGCCAGAACAGCCAGTAATAAAACAACTCAAACGAGTGCTTGCACTGCAGTCTTAAACTGGTTGCCGCGGTCTTTGTAATCTTTAAATAAACCAAAACTGGCGCAGCCAGTGCTTAGTAGAACTACATCACCGGCTGAGGCGTGTTCTCGGGCTGCCGAAACCATATCGGACATATTTGTTAAGCCACTTGTCACGGACTCAAAACCGTTTTTAGCGAGTAGTTCTTTTATTTTTGGAGCGGTATCACCGATTAATACGGCGTGTTTAACGTTATTATTGGTTACCGCCTCGGCAAGAGACTCGAAAGGAACCCCTTTATCGTGGCCGCCCAAAATAACAACTTTAGGTTCCTTGAACGCCTCTAAAGCTACAATTGCAGTCTCGGGTGTGGTGCCGAACGAATCGTCGTAGTATTTTATGCCTTTTAACTCGCGTACAAGCTCTAGGCGGTGTTCTAGGCCGCTAAAGCTAGATAACACTTCTTTTACTTTGTCAATCCATTCGACGGCCTTAGGATTGGCTCTAGAGCCAATATCACTTTGGCTACTCAGGGTTGATCCTGAGCGAGCATTTAGCGAGTCGAACGGATCAAGACTTCCTACAGCCTCGTAAACGGTCGTAATGGCCGCACAGACGTTTTGTAGATTGTGCTCACCCAGTAATTTTACTTTGGATTTGTGGATTACCTCTGTTTGGCCGATCACAACCATTCCGTCATCGCGCACATAGGCCCCCGGTTCTTTAAAATAGGGCAGCCTTTTACCCGGAGAGTAGGCGGCAATTTTCTTAGAATTCTCGTTGTTGGCGAAATAAACGGCGATATCGTCCGGTGTCTGGTTTTTGAACAGATTGGCCTTGGCCTGGGTGTACTCGTCCATATCGGTGTGCCAGTCCAAATGTTCGGGCACAACCATTAAGCAAACGCCAATGTGAATACGTTGATTGAAAGTTATTAACTGTCCGGCTGACATCTCTAAAACTACCCAATCATCGGGGCTAATATTGTCCAGCTCGTCCAGCAGCGGCCTACCAATATTTCCACCCAGCCATACTTTGTGTCCGTTGGCTTCTAACATCTTGGCAATCAGTGTAGATGTAGTTCCTTTGCCCTTGGTCCCGGTTATTCCGATAATGTTTTGGGTGGGACAGTTCTGCACGAATAAGTTGGTTAGCGAAGTAATTGGCTTGGAGGTTTGCATTTGCCGGGGGTGAATGGCCGGTCCGACTACAATTAAATCAAATTCATCGAGATCAGGAATATTATCTTTGGGCTCTATTTTTATTTTTTGGACATCACCTGGTAAGTCCGGTTCACCCCAGTAATAGGCCGTAATATCGGCATTTTTTTGCTTAAAATAACGATAAACCGGCAGACTTTCACTCTGTTCAATAGAAGAAAAAGGTAGAATCGCCACTTTCATCAAACAACTCCTTTCGGAGTTGCAATTTTCAATTTACAATTTACAATTTTCATTTAATTTTCAAATACTAAATTTCCAAACGAACCGCAAGCATTACTTTTCTTAGCTCGTAAATCTTGACTCATGACTCTATGCTCAAGGGCTATTTTAGATAAGTTTTGACGACTTCGGCTACTTGGCGGGGGGTCATATCGGCTTTGACTATAAAAGCGCTAACACCAAGCTTTTTAAGGCTGTCGGGGGCCTCTTGTTCGCCGATATTAGTCAGAATAATTACTTTGGTGTGCTTGCCCCATTCGGTGCCGCGCATTTTGCTTAGCATTTCATCGCCGTTCATCTCGGGCATCATTAAATCTAGCAAAACCACATCGGGTTTCATTTCTTCGCAAAGCTGCAGCCCAAGTTTGCCGTTTTCGGCAATATCTACTTTGTATCCCTCGGCCTCGAACTTGAGGCGATACATCTGGGCTATTGCCAGATCATCTTCTACAATTGCAACCTTAGCCATTACCTAAATACTACACCCTAAAAAAACTCCAGTCCAGAGGCGGCTGGATAGCAGGCGCAGCGTTCGTAGCTTGACTTCTACCCCTTAAGTACTTATAGTTTACTTTCAGAAAATACAAAAATAAAAAACGTGAATCGCTAGAATACTTATGAATATACAAGTTAGCTCAGGAACTGGTGCCGGACCTACTAAGTTATCGGCCTTTGATGCAGCCTTAAACGCCGCCGGAATTGCTAATTATAATCTTATCCGCCTAAGTTCTATTGTTCCTCCAAAATCCAAGATCATCGCTAGTGACGGCCCGGTTACTAAAACTCTGGGCCAGTGGGGCGACAAGCTGTACGTAGTTATGGCCGAAATGCGCGTAGATACGCCGAATGTTGAAGCTTGGGCTGGGATTGGTTGGGTCCAAGATAGGGAAACCGGCAAGGGACTTTTTGTAGAGCACGAAGGCCTAAGCGAGGCAACCGTTTGCAAGGACATAACCCAAAGCCTGGAGGCCTTGATGGCCACTCGCAATGTTAACTTTGGCCCAATTAAGATGAAAGTTGTCGGCCGAACCTGTGTACACGAACCGGTTTGCGC
>JAYSLE010000009.1:0-3178 GCA_043725845.1 Candidatus Saccharimonadota bacterium | reverse complement strand
TGCGGCAAAACAGTAACCAACATAAAGGTAACCACGGCAGTCATGGCTAGTATTACTATCGCCGGGTAAACCAATGCGCCTCTAACCTTAGAAATTATCTCGGCGTCTTTTTCTTGTTGATTAGCTAGGCGCTCCAAGCTAGTATCAAGCGTACCCGAAGCCTCGCCGGCAGCAATAAGGCTAATATAAACTTGGTTGAATATTTTTGGATAATTTGACATAGCATCGGCCAGGTTTGAGCCAGCCTCGACATCTGAAATAACGCTGCTAATAACAACTTTGAAATGCTTATTGCTAGTTTGATCGGCTACTGCACGCAGGCTCTGCACCAACGGTAAGCCGGCATTAATAAGGGTGGATAGCTGGCGTGAAAATATTACCCGTTCTTTGGCTGGTACGCGCTTAATTAAAGCTCGGATCCCAGTTTGTTCGCCCTGAACCTTAATCTCTAACGGCGACATGCCCCGGTCGCGCAAAGCCTTGGCGGCAGACTTTTCGTTTTGAGCCTCTATATCGGCAGTTATCTTTTTACCAGTTGCCGGATCTAGGGCGGTATAAGTATAAGTTAACATGCGGATTCTCCGCATGCAGTCGATAGTCTATAGTCGTTAGTTGCTAGCCCTTCGAGACTGGTGACTGGTGAATGGTGACTGGTGACTAAAATGCTTTGCATTTTTTAGCCTCTCATCAGCCGTTCTATTTCTTCTAAATCGACAGCGTAGTTACGGGCTTCGTCATAGCTAATCACACCGCTATGGACCAAGTTGACCAGAGTTTTATCCATACTTTGCATACCATGCTCGGCACCAGTTTGGATTACGGCCTCTAGCTGATAGTTTTTACCTTCGCGCACGATGTTGCGAACCGCTGGTGTAGCTACCATAATTTCGGCAGCAACTACCCTACCCCCGCCTAGACTGGGGACCAGTCGCTGCGAACAAACAGCCATTAAGATATTGCCTAGCTGGGAGCGAATTTGCGGCTGCTGATGTGGTGGAAAAACATCTACCATGCGGTCGATACTTTGGCTGGCGCTATTGGTGTGCAGGGTGGCAAAGACCAAATGTCCGGTTTCGGCGATGGTTATGGCCGCGGCGATGGTTTCTAGGTCTCGCATTTCACCAATTAGTACTACATCTGGGTCCTCGCGTAGGGCAGAACGTAGCGCCGCGCTAAAGCTATAGGTATCATAGTGTACCTCGCGCTGGGCAATAAGCGATTTTTTGGATTGGTGGGTGTATTCTATGGGATCTTCGACAGTTATAATGTGCAGCGCCCGCTCGACGTTTATTTTATTGATAAGTGCAGCCAGCGTAGTAGATTTACCAGAGCCAGTAGGACCAGTTACTAACACTAAGCCACGAGGATAATCGGCAAACTTATTTAAAATTGGCGGCAAGCCAAGATCGTCTATGGTGCGAATCTCGTTTGGAATAAGGCGCATGGCGGCGGCCAAGTTACCGCGTTCATGAAAAGAGTTAACGCGGAATCTGCCCAAATCGCCGAAAGCAAAACTAAAATCAAATTCTTTGTCGCGCAGTAAAATCTGTTTTTGATCCTCGTCCAAAATAGTAAACACCAGACGCTCCACGGCTTCTTCACTAAGCGGCTGTACTCCGTTAATCGGTACCAGCGACCCGTCAATTCTAAGCATCGGCGGCAAATCGGTCTGCAAATGTAGGTCGGAGGCTTTGCGCTTAACTACCTCTTCTAGTAGGAGTTCTATTTTGGGTTCGTTTTGCATCTTATTTTGCCCACCTTTTACAATTTAGCTTCAAGCATCGCCCGCAGCCACACGATTTACCTCTATAAGGGTTGTTAGCCCTGCCAATGCTTTTAAATAGCCATCTTGGCGCATAGTAATCATGCCCTGGGCTTGGGCCATTTTTTGGATTGCCGAGCTGGTCGAGTGCTTGATAATTAGGTCTTGGATCTGTTCGGTCACCTCAAACACCTCGTACAAGCCCATCCTTCCAGCGTAGCCCGTCGGGTTTTCGGGAGTTACCTTACCCTTGATCAAAGTATAAGCGTTTTGGGTCGCCAGTGGCAAGCGGCTGTAGCCAAGATCGGCAGCAATTTTAGGCATTTCGGCAGCGGTTTTGGGCAACAGATTACCAACAGCTGCTCGGATAGAATCGGTTTCGGTCTTATTAGACTGGTAGGTTTCACCGCCCGGTACTACCCGACGCACCAGACGCTGGCCTATAACGGTGTGCACTGTAGAGGCTATCAAAAATGGTTCGATGTCCATATCTATTAAGCGCGGCAAAATACCAGCGGCCGAATTGGTGTGCAGTGTACTAAACACTAAGTGGCCGGTTAATGCGGCTTGGACGGCCAAGTTAGCGGTTTCTTTATCGCGAATTTCGCCTACCATTACCACATCGGGATCTTGGCGCAAAATAGAACGTAGGCCAGTTGCAAAAGTTAAGCCCACATCGGGGTTAACCTGGATTTGATTGATGCCGTCTACCTTGTATTCTACCGGGTCCTCAAGGGTGACAATATTAATGGAGTCCTCTTTTATTTCTTGAATCATGGCGTACATACTGGTGGATTTTCCGGAACCGGTAGGGCCTGAGGTTAAAATCATGCCGTGTGGCTGCTTTAAGCCTGCCCTGATGGCTCGTAGAGCGCGGCCAGCATAGCCCATGTCTTGCAAATCCAGGCTGGTGCCGGTTTTGTCTAGCAGTCTAAGCACCACCTGCTCGCCCCAAATGGTGGGGCTGATGGCAATACGTAGATCGATTGGCCGGTTATCAACCTTGATACTAAAAGTGCCGTCTTGGGGCACCCGGTGTTCATCAATTTTTAGATTAGATAAAATTTTGATGCGACTAACTAGCGGTGCCTCGGCAGATTTAGGCAGCTTCATAATTTCGCGCAGCACCCCATCTACACGACAGCGGATTTTGAGTTCTTTCTCTAGTGGTTCAATGTGAACATCGCTAGCCCGGTTTTTAGCGGCGTACTCCATAATGGCGCTAAGAGCTTTACTTATCGGCGAATCTTGAACAATAGTCTGAATTTTCTTTTCGGACGTGCCGAGTGGAGCGTTGCCGGACTTGTCTTTGTCTTTGGCTTCTTTCTGCTCGGCTACCTCTGCGTCACTATCAAACAAAGAACTAACACCACGTTCAAAAGTATGCGGGTATTGCCCCAGTACATGACGAATACC
>JAYSLE010000008.1:0-6517 GCA_043725845.1 Candidatus Saccharimonadota bacterium | reverse complement strand
CCCACCGCCTCCGCTTCTAATTAGATTGATAGTTGCTGTATAATTCCGATTATAAGGATATTTACCGATGAATCTTACAAAAAGTAAAAGCCTGTTCCTAAAAATATTGATCAGCTGTTTAATTGCTGCCGCAGCCTTGGCGGTCGTAACAGTGCTTATTGGAAGCTTTAATGATATCTTGACCAAGGCTTTGTTCACAATATTGCTGGTCGCCCTACACTCGTTAATAAGCATCGGCTTCATTACCAATAACGAGAAACAAGATACTTTTGAAAGTTTGGCCTTTTTCACAAATGTTACCTTTGGAATCATAGTACTTAGTTTTATTACGTCCTTACTAGGTACTTGGGGGACTGTATCTGGTGGAATAGTCGCTAAACTCTATGCGCTCTATTTTGTTCTGCTATTTGCGGTCCTGCACGGAGAAGTACTAGCCAAAACCATCGGAAAACAGGCAAGTATTGATAAAGTTGTATTTTTCAACTATTGTTTCATGCTTGTTGTGGTAGTAATGCTAATACCGGTAATCTTTACTGGCTATAGTTCATCGCTTGGCGGTTTCTATTATCGACTATTGGCCGCCGCCGGTATTGTGGATGCAACTTTAACCCTAGTGGCCGTAATCCTTCATAATTTGTACGTTCAAAAGCATCCAAAGGTAAACGACCCAGTCTTTTCGGCACCTGCTCTACCAGGGCAGCAAGTTGTGGGCCAGCAGTCCGTACCTGTTGCATCTCGGCCAAAGCGGGGTATGAATATTTTTGTGCTTATACTGGTCGTTATTGTAGGTCTTCAGCTTCTAGCCGGCTTAATTATCGCGGTCATTGGTGCGTCACATTAGCCTATTTGGCGTACTAGATCGACTGCATTTCTACACATCTCCGATAGGTTATCCGCGATTTTGACGTCAGGGCAATCTTGGCTAAGACGCCGCCGAATGTAGCGTGCGTTGCCAAACCCTTCTTCAATACCTATTGTCAACTTTATACTTTCGTATTCATGCCGCATCTTCCATTCCGCCAATTCAAAACGAGAAGTTTGAGCATAGGCCCTCCCAGGTGTTTGTGTGATTTGTTTTGCCAGCCAAAAGCCAATAACACCCAGACTACCTGCTTTGCGTAAGAAGTGAGTTTCCCAATCAACCTGTTTTTCGTACACAAATGTACCTTCAGGGTAATCTCTGCAAGGCGAGGCTATGATCACAGATGGGTCTAGCTCATGAATTTGCGCTACGGCATCTTGTTGCCAGTCTGGAGCACCTTGAATGGGCCCCGCCAAAAAAATAACTGGTCCTTCAACTTCAACAATTTCTGGTGGTTGTAGCAATATTCGCTCGAGCATAAGTTAATTTTACAAGGAAAAGATAATCTTCAATATTGCCTATGCTTTGGTACAGCACACTGAACAAGGTTAGAACCAAATTGGTATCCATGAACATCTAATTCGGTTCTTTATCTACAGCTATTTCAACTGTTTTAACCAGACTGTTCTTGCCCCAAGTCGGGTCATTATTAACGCATGCTCGATAATCTGCGTCCGTGCCTGATCCTAGACACTGCTTTAAAACCGGACTTTCGTTATATGAGGGCTCAAGTTTAGCAGAGAATTTAAACAATGAGCCACTTCCAGGGAATGGAAACAAGGGGCTGCTCACTCCATTAAGTTGCTCATCGTATATATTAACGGTCTGATGGTCTGCTGAATTTAAACCTAGGCTCTTTACAATTTGCTGCAGTGCTTCATATCTTGTAACAGGTATTGTTACTTCGTAATCTCTAGAGATTGAAAAAACAGTGGTTAGCTCGGGATTCTCTTTTGAAAAAAAGGTTTTGGTTGGTTTATAAGATGGTGAAAGTTTGACCTCATTAATAATTTTTGTAAGTTGGCTTCGGCTCTCCATCGAAGGCCTGATGAAAACATACCAGCCAGCAAAACCTACAACTAGAATGCAGGCAATGATTAATAGCGACTCAAGGAGCGCGAAGCCCTTTTGGCTTTTCATGCTAATAATTATGCTGAATAAATAAGGACAAGTCTATAATGCTTATGCTTTGGTATAGCACACTGAACCAAGTTAGAACCGTACTACTATCTTACACCGCGGTCTAACCCACTATTTATTTGGTGTAAAACTGGCTCCCCTAGTGGACGTACTTCGAAACTTTGAAGGTTATGGTCTGGCAAATTTACAAATTATTACAAAATAAGACTGTTAATGGACTCGTGATCCATCTCATCTAGCCACCACAACCATTGCTGTTTTGGGTATTCGCTCTTATCAAACTGGTATTCAATTTTTATTGGCATGTCCTGACGTATTTGTTTTAACCACTCAGAGTCTAACGACTTTATTCCGACTACCTCATTTTTTGATGGAGCAAAACCTTTATTGTTTACCTCGTTTAATATATCGGCTATCTCAGTTCTTACAGATGCCATATATTCAACTTCGTCTATCCAGCCCCAATTAATTGGTATAGCCTTATCTACCCATCTGGAATACTCATGAATCCATACTTTTAAGGCTTTTGCTAGCTCTGGTCCATTCTGCTCGCTGTATGGCTTTACTTTCTTCATACTTTTCTTATCCTTACATTATCCATAAAAAATAAGCACTAATCTATAGTGCTTATGCTTGGCTCCCCCTAGTGGACGTACTTCGGACCTTTTATTAGAATATCGGCTAACTTTCTATTTGCTATACTGCCGCTATGAATTATTTCCGTTGGCCGGATGCGCCAAAGTCGGGCCGATCAAAACTTACATACATTATTTTAAACCTTCTATTTGTGGTTATTGGGTTTTGCATAGGTTACTTGACGCTCCCTGAGCGAAGTCAGGACTGGTACGCCCAAAATATACAGACCTTCTTAGCAGTAGGATTTTTTGCAAGTGCCTTTATTGCTTTTTTGTATTGGTTTATGTTGCTATCGCTAATAAGATGGCTTTTTAGAAATAAATAAGCTATTTCTCTCAAAGTGCTTATGCTTGTCTCCCACTAGTGGACAAGATTAGAGCTCATTTGTTCTTTGAGAGTGGTTCGAATCCTGCCAGGTCTTTGCAAGGAGTCAAAAATTATAAATTACAGAGGTAAAATTTTTCTGGTTATGGTACAGCACACTGAACCAGGTTAGAACTATTATAATTTCTCGTCACCAAACGAATTATCGGGCGATATATTAAATTCAAAGAGGGTCATTCGTCCTTCATACTCGTACTCTCCGCCTGCCGGAATGACATACAAGTCTCCTTGGGCAACTGAATGTCTCTCTTCTCCAATAGTAAAGGTGCCTTCGCCTTCAGCTACAAAGTAGGAACGCGTATTACCATCTAGAATTCGCTTGCGAGGGTGATGACCATGCACATCCACTCTTAAAGCTATAAATCCCTGCTGCGCGTCTTTTGATATATAAACATCGCCCGAAAACCCTTCGCGTTCAAAATGGTCTGTTTGGTCGAGACCGATTCTCATAGGTTGATAAGGCTGTCTATTTACGTGTTCAGTCATAATTGTGAATTATACCAAACAAAAAACTTCTTACGTCACAAAGAGTTAAGGCATTAGCGATATGGTACGCGCGGCAGGTTCAACCCTGCACCCTCGGGCCGCGCCGGCGCACCACGATTTTCCGCTAATACTGGTGAGCCCGACAGGATTTGAACCTACGACCTCATCCTCCGCAAGGATGCGCTCTATCCAGCTGAGCTACGGGCCCACAAGCATTGGCGGAAAAGACCTATATGTGAATTCAAAAAGAACAGGGGTAATTGTATCATTTACACCTATAAAAGACCAGATGATTTATTGGGCGGACCAGGTGGTGCTAAAGCTTAGCTTGGAAATGTCAAATGCTCCTGGGGTAGATTTTGCGCCCGATGGGTTAATCATCGTTAACGGGTCTATTTTGGCAAAGTTACCCATCGGCAGGCCGTTGGCGGTGCTGGCTGTAAAGTTTGCTGTACCGTAGTTAGCTAGTGGCAAGGTCGTTCCGCTCCAAGGCGCTTCCACAATAACTTCGGCCGAACTGCGCTGGGTACCGCTTAGTCTCTGCGTAGTGCTAAACGATCGGTTTGTAGTAAGGTTGGCTATCTTTAAGGTAAAATAATTCCCCCTAAAAAAGTTATTTCGGCTCGGACTTTGGTAAGTAACGGTAGCGTTTAGGCTGTCGCCGGGCTTAACACTAACTCCGGCATAGTAGGCATAGTGGGGGTACATTTCGTACCAAGCGTAGTAACGAGCCTGTCCATTTATGCAGTCCGCCTCTGTTCCAAGCTGTTCAACTGTCCCGCTACTATAACCGTCCAGTCCGACCCAATAAGAGGAATAGGCGTCTATGGCTGTACAGGTAACCGCGGGCTGAACCCAGCTGGCCGAAACATTGTTAAAAGTGCCTGGGGCGTCATAAACGGCGTAACCGGACCAGTTGCTACTGGTCCCATGCTCTAGTTTGCGTAGTGGAATACTGCTAGGAATATTGGGAGCGGCCATAGCCAGGCCGGTATAACCTATCTGGGTTAGCAGTACCAGCCAGAGTGGAAGAACCGATAAAGTTTTTACGATAGTTTTGGTTTTCATTTTTTTGCTTACTTTCCAAAAATACCATACCGCAAAATGCTTATGTGGTCAACTAAAATTTGACTTTGGGGGTATAATGCTTATGTAAACAACTAAAGGAGGGGTAAATGAAAAAATTATTAATTAGGTTTAGTGCGGCATTGGCTGGGTCGCTGGCCATCTTTGGCGTTGGTGCCATGGGTATAGCTGGTGCCAGTTCTATTAATATCAGCAACACCGGTCCGGGTTCGGTTATTGTTATAACCGACGGCAACAGCTGTGAACACAGTTGCGGTAACACTTGCGATAAACAAGATTGCAACAAAGACAAAGATTCTTGCTGTAACTGGTCTTGCGAACGAGTAGTCAAAGTTCACCACAGATGGTGCTGGAAATGGTGCGGCAACTGCTTCAGGTGGTGCCAAGTCCAAGTCTAAGCTAATTACTTAACTAGCTTGCCCCGTTGAATTACTTAACACGTTAAGTAATTTGTTGTGGGGTTAAGTAATTTATATCCTCTATGTAACTTAAGCACCTCTAGTGCTATTATTAGGTTATCTAAGGGGGTGCAATGTCCAAAGATAAGGGTAAAAAAGAAAAGAAAAAGCCAAAGAAAATAAGAATCCCAGAGCAAGGCTTTGCTCCGCTAGAGGCGGTGTTACTTTTAGTAATAGTCGTTGTTGTAGGCTTTGCAAGCTGGTATGTAGTCCATTCCAAGAACAGTGCTAATAACAGCTATAATAACGCTGCCAATGTTAACACTGCTGCCAAAAATGCGGCCAAAAAAGCTACCACCGCCAAAACCAATCCTGTAGCGGCGCCTGCCCCGCCAGCCATCTCGGCCGCACTAAAAGAAAACGCGGCCGCGGCCATAGATTCTAAAAACACTGCCGCAGTAGAGGGTTACATGGCCAGTTCGGTAAATGTAATAGTTGCCGGGTCCGAGCACAATGTTACCGATACGCCCGCCCAAGCTGTTGCAGAGCTAGACTATTTTAAAGATTCTGTTTCGCCCTGGAACTTTAGCCTAGATGCCGCAACGCTAACATCGTACAAGAACGGATCATACGGCACGTATTTTGGAACCAATACTATAGTTGGCAAATCTACTGATGGAATGGTTGTTGCTTTTGGCGTTAACGCCAGCGGCAAAATCAATGTGGTCTTCATGGCCGCCCAAGCTTCCCTCCTAACTTAAGTAATTTTACTTCTTTCAAATACCTGTAATAAACCTACTACACCATAAAATCATTAATTCCAAGGCCTGGCCTTGGAATCCTTGGAATTGGTATTAATCTAAATATCGTTGGCTAATTCTGATTTGATTTCGTCTAAGATCTTCTTTTGGCCTTCGTAGTCCTTTAGGAATTGCTCGTATTCTTTTTTACTTTCAAATAATTTAAGTATACGATTTGGCTTTACCCACTCAGCTTGCTTATTACCCAAAAAATAATCAATGCTAGAAAATTCCCAAGTTCTGTAACCTTTCGCGTTTAGGTGAATATATCTGGAGATATGCTGTAAATAGTCATCACGAAGTACTAGGCTAGCTTTGAATCGTTCCTGGAACAGGGGTCCACTGTGCTCATACTTCTTATTAAAGTACATTGTGTAGGATGTCCCAAGTCGCTGAAGTAATTTTGTCATAGCATCTGGCTTCCTCTGATACACCAATAAATGGAAATGATTTGGCATCAAACAAAAAGCTAATAGTTCTATTTCATTATTGAGAGTTTCATAAGCCCTACCCTTTCTATCTGACTCGACTGTTTTAGAAAGATAGCGCTTCAAAAGATTCAAGAAAACAGCATAGTCCTGATTATCCAGAAAAATACTCTGCTTATTTAGACCACGATTATAAACATGATAATAAGCATCTGCTACATAAGCTTTTAGCCTGTTCCTACTCGGCATTAATATATATTATATAACTTTTCCTTATTTTCCAAGGCCAGGCCTTGG
>JAYSLE010000007.1:0-5183 GCA_043725845.1 Candidatus Saccharimonadota bacterium | reverse complement strand
GTATCTAATTTGGCAACTACTTTTTCTGACAGAATTTGATCTTTGAGCGAACGTTTAAAATCGTTAATGCTCCAGCCCCAGTAACTGCGCAGAACATCGGCAAAGACCTTGTTGTCGCTGCCTAGTCGGTTTTGCCCACGAACCTCGGTGATCCGAGCTGTGACCTCTTTGTCGGATACGCTAATATGGTTTTGGTGAGCAAGTTTTTTAATGTAGGCGGCATCGATAACATTTTGCAAAGCTTGGCGGCGGAACTGTAAAATTTGATCTTGGCCGCCAAACTGGCCGGGCACTTGGCTTTGATAATAATGGACATAGTGGCGGACTTCGAACAGGTAGCTTTCGTAACTTACAAAGCCGCCACCAGCCCTAGCAATTGGGAACGGTGCAACTTGGGTTACTCGGTATAAAAAGGTGTTGTACTGATAAAAGCGGTATAGCGCAAAACCGCAGTAAATTAAAAATGATAGGGTGGCGCCAATGATTATCCCAGTGGTGACCACCACGATGCGGTGTTTGGAATGACGCAGTGGATATATAAACTTGCGAGCCCCTTTTAACACCTCTTCCCGGTGTTCGGCGATGGTTTCGTTGGTAATTTGTGGCACGTCCTCTAAGTTTGGAACCTGGGGTTGGATAGGTGTCATGGGATTAAGATCGGCTGCCTTTTCGCTGATGCGCGAAGGCACCATGTCCCTGACTTGCTTTAGGCGCTTGCTAGCTTTTTTAATCACTCTTCGTCTTCCTGATTATCATCTTCATCATTTTCTTCGCTTACGTTGGCCATCGGCCGGGTGGAAGCGTGGATACCAAGCTCACGCAAAATATGCACCATCTTTTTTTGGACTCGGGCCGGATGATGCACATCGCGGATTACCAAATCGCCCACGTAAGTTTGTATAATTATCGTACCATACCCCAGTAGTGTCTCTTGGAGCCCCTGAACTTGGTAGTTAATCATTTGTATCTGTTCTAGGCCAATATCTACCACATTAATGCCCAGCAGACTGCGGTTTTGTTGGATAAAACGATGGTTAGTCATGATGTAAACGCTAAAGTACCAGCGTACCCAAGATGGAAAGATAAGCACGACGCCAAGCGCCATGCTGGCTAGCAGACTGACAAAAAAGAAGGTTATGCTGGGTGGATTATTTTTGTTTATGTAAGTTAGAGCTAAGGTGTAAAGTGGGCCCACCAGCCAGGCAGCCATCGATATTATTAGGCCTTTGCGCATCACTATTGGGTGTTTACGAAATACCAGCTGGACGTCTTCGCCGTCGAACTGCTCTTTAAAGTGTTTAGGCTTTTGCGTAGCAGCGGCTGGCTCTTCTGGTGGTTCTTCGTGAGGGGCCCTTTTTGCGCTCATCCCGTTAGAACCCACTTAACTTTCTATTGCTGGTTAACGTTTGAGAGACAGTACTGGGTTCAACCGTCTGATAATAATCGTAAGCTTCTTGGGTTCTAACGGGACTCATGGCTTACATTATAGATTAGTTTACAGTTTTTAGTTGATAGTTTATAGGGGTGAAGAATGTTACAATTTTGGCGAGCCCCTGTAGTGCAATGGATAGAATACCTCCTTCCTAAGGAGTTGATAGAGGTTCGAATCCTCTCGGGGGCACCATAAATTTGAGAATTGGGTAATTAGGAAATTTATTATGAAAAATGATAAGTATAAATCGGCACGCGGTGGTTGGTCTCGTATTTTGGATATATCATGCGAGAATTGCCAGAAGCACGTATGTTTTTACCAAAAAGATGGTCCTGGTCCGTTAAAAAGACTATATGTTGATAGATTTATTGATACTTCACCAACAGGCCAGTTATTTTGCTGCCCAAATTGCAATCACGAGCTTGGCGTGAGAATTATTTATAAAAAAGAAAGTCGTCCAGCGTATAGGCTGTTCCAAAGTTCAGTAAATAAGAAAATTGCTAGGCAGTCTGTATTAAGATAGTAATAACGGTGTAGATCACGCTGCTCCAAGAAAATACCGCAAAAAAGTTTATCGTTGCTGTAAGTTGATAAACTGTAGATAATAATCTTTAGGCATGGCATACAAACTTAGTAAAGAACAGCTTTTAAAACACCTTGATCAGGATGATCCTATTTGGCACGTCCAAGCTACTATTTTGGCGGTTATTATATTGCAAGTTACCCTGCCCGATAGGTTTTCGGTTGGGCCGCGTTTTGGCTTGCCAATCTTGGAAGCAATATTGATACTTTTCTTAAACGCCAGCACCCGGCGAACAGTGGTGGTCAGAAACCTGTTAAGGCGGGTTAATTCAGTAACGGTTTTAGTATTAATTGGGCTTGGTAACATGTATGCCCTGCAGCGCCTATCGCACGATCTATTGGTCGGCGGCCGGATATCTAACGGCCATGCCCTGATTAGGGCGGCAATCAATATCTACCTAACAAATATTGTGGTGTTTGCCCTGCTTTATTGGGAGACAGATGGCGGCGGCCCGGCTAAGAGAACGGCCGAGAACGTAAAAGGCCGCGATTTTGTTTTTTCCCAGATGACTCTAAAGGATTTCGTCCCTAGTAGCTGGCGCCCCAGCTTTATAGACTACCTTGCACTATCCGGAACCAACGCCCTAGCTTTTAGCCCAACCGACACTATGCCAATTACCAGGCGGGCTAAGCTTTTGATGTTGATTCAAGCTTTTGTAGCACTTGCCACCCTTGGTCTGGCGGCCGCGAGGGCTGTAAATATACTTGGTTAGTCTTTTTTGTCGGGCTGAATAGTGAAGTGTTCGTGGGCCAGACGGTAATCGAATAGCTCGTCTTCTTTAAACCAGTGCTTGATTTCCTGCTTAGCATCTTGGGCATCGGCTGAAGCGTGTATAAGATTGGAGAGGCCCGACTTGGAGTATTCGTTGACGTGCTTATAGCTTAGGTGGGAGAAGTCGCCTCTGATGGTGCCGGGCAGAGCCGATTTGGGTTCTGTATCGCCGACTAGCTTGCGCGCTACCTCAAGAGCTTCGACCCCTTCTAGAACAATTGCTACAACCGGTCCGTTCATCATAAATTCGGAATTTCGGCGATAAACTTCGTCGCCGCGGCGCGAAACTATCTTGCCAATGGTTTCGTAATGATGAAAATAGTGGTCCTCGTCCGGGCTTAGCATTTTCATGCCAATCGGTTTGAGCCCAGCGCGCTCAAAACGGCTGATAATTTCGCCCATTAGCCCGCGCTGTACGGCGTCTGGCTTTAAGATAATAAGTGTTCTTTCCATATGGTTTCCTTTAATTAAATCCAGTTTAACAGATATGGCTGCTTATGGCAATTGGACACTTTTGGTACTCATATGTTTACGGTTTAGGGCTAAAGGGCTAAAAGAATAGAATTTGGGGTTAAGATCCGAAACCAACCAATATTTTTTTAAGACTAAAGCCCTATACCCCTACTAGCCTATCCTGTACAATAGTGCTTATGGCGATAATATTGTACGACACGGCAGTTGAGCAGTTCCTTGAGTATTTAGAGCTTGAACAGAACCGCTCGCAAAAGACTATCGAAAACTATAGCCACTACCTTACCCGCCTATCCGATTTTGCCGGCGAGGTTAAGCTAGCCGATATAGATGTAGAGATGATACGTAAGTGGCGAATGTGGTTAAACCGGCTTGGCACAAACAATTCTGATGAGCTGTCAAAGACAACCCAAAACTACCACCTTATTGCTCTGCGCTCGTTCTTGCGCTTTTGTGCCCGGCGCGAAATGCCGGCTTTGGCACCAGACAAAATAGAGCTAGCTAAAACTACTAGGCCACAGGTTACCTTCTTAACCCCTGAGGAACTTGATAGGTTATCCCAGCAACCCAATATTAGTACCCTGCCCGGCCTGCGCGACCGTGCCATTATTGAGCTTTTATATTCTAGCGGTCTGCGTGTATCGGAGCTGGTGGGCATTGACCGCGATCATATTAATTTAAAGCGCCGGGAATTTATGGTCCGCGGCAAAGGCCAAAAAGACCGGCCGATATTTATTAGCCTAGAGGCCGAGGATTGGCTGGAAAAGTATCTGGCCAAGCGCCAAGATAATACTAAGCCCTTATTTATAAGATACAGCGGCTCTAAAAAGGTAGATTTAAGCGGAAATTACCACCGTTTAACGGCCCGCAGTGTGCAGCGCATGATTGCCCGCTATGCCCTGCTGGCTGGAATCACCAAACATGTTAGCCCCCACACCCTGCGTCACAGCTTTGCTACGGATTTGTTGATGAACGGTGCCGACCTGCGCAGCGTACAGGCAATGCTGGGCCACAGCAACATCGCCACCACCCAAATTTACACCCACGTAACCGACCCCCACCTAAAAGCCGTCCACCAAAAATTCCACAACAAAAAATCCTAGTCCAAACCCCCCACTTCTTTGCAAGGTCTGTCCCTGTTGCATGGACAGACCTTGCAAAGCTATAGCGAATTGGCGAGTTCGTGTTTGATTTCGTCTAATGAGTCTTTGTAAGCCTCGTAGTCTTTAAGAAAATGTATATAATTTTCAGCCCTAAACATGCCTTTTATACGGCTCGGCTTAATCCACTCAGCTTGCAATTTGCCTGTATAGTACGGCAGACTTGACCATTCATAAGACATGTACTCAACTGGGTTAAGGTGAATATAGCGCGATATATGCAATAAATAATCATCATTATTAATTTGCGAGGCCTTAAACCGCCCCTGAAAGAGCGGTCCCACCCTGTTATATTTCCGGTTAAAGTACATTGTGTAGGATGTACAGATAGACTGCAAAAGTTTAGTCATCGCTTGGGTATCCTCGTACTGATATAACAGTAGGTGAAAATGATTAGGCATTAAACAGAAGGTGAGCAGCTCTATTTTTGTGTGATAGTTTGGGTGTTCTCGGCCGAACCTATCAGTTTGAACTTCTTCGCTCAGATGTCTTTTGAACATACCTAAGAAAACAACATAGTCCATCTCTTCGATAAACATTGGCTGTTTAGCCACTCCACGGTTATATACATGGTAATAGCTTTCTGGAGCATAATCTTTTATAACATTCCTCGATGGCATGACAATACATTAGAGTATGAGTTGGCATTTTGCAAGGTCTGTCCTTGTTGCAGGGACAGACCTTGCAAGGTTGCCCGGTGGGTTAGTTTATTATCTAGTATTGACATTTTGATGTTTTTTTGATAAATTAACCTCTAGTGCGACGG
>JAYSLE010000006.1:0-8018 GCA_043725845.1 Candidatus Saccharimonadota bacterium | reverse complement strand
CAGAAAAAATACTTGAGTATTGGAGTTTATGGTCTTAGCGCGGCCACACTTGCCATAAGCTATGCTAGCGTGTTCTTACTTTCTTACGCCGATGAACACTTTTCACCCATGCCACCTTGGCTACAAAATACCACCATTCATTTTAATAATCTAAATGACCAGATTTGGGTTCATAGCCAAAAATGGACACTTGGCCCACTGCGTATTGTACTGTTTTTTCTATGGTTTAGTGCCTTATACCTGTTAGTTCATAGACGTGAAATTAAGATTAATCAGCGTACGAAGGGTGTACTAGAACTGCTGGGCCGCAACAGTCTTTATGTATATGTGCTGCATTCCTTTATTGTTTTTGCTTTCAAATTTTATATCCCAGTGCACACTAACATCTACCAAAACTTTGGCATTACACTACTAGCCCTATTAGCATTAGTGTACGGTACGCAGGCCTATCAAAAACTGCGTAGTGACTATCCAAAAATAACCCTCCAAAAGTTTTACATGTATTTGGCTGGTTTAAGACGGTCGGTCGTATCTTCACTTGACCGAACTTAAGCCATTTTTTTCAATTTACCTGGAGTACCTCTAAAGAACGATCCCAGATTTGCGAACGCTGTTTAGCTAAACTATGGTTGGCTTTGTCATATACGTAATATTGATGAATTTTGCCCAGGTTAGTAAGCGCCTGGTCCAGCTCTGCGGAAAATTTTGGCGGCACAACTTTATCGGCCGTTCCAACATGAATTTGAAACCGAGCATTTGAACTGCTTATAAAATTAATCGGCGATACGTGGCCCCAGTAGCTGGTGTTTGTTAGCGGTGTACCATGACGAATAAGCATAGCAGTACGGATTTTAGCAGCAACGAAATTCGCTCGGTCAGAGGGCGCCGAATAGTCCTTATACATTTCATCGAATCGACCGACTGGACCAGATAGCAAAACTACTGATTTAACGTCCGGAGAGATTACCGTTGCTCTAAGCGCAATATATGCCCCCATGCTATGACCCCAAAGATTTATTGCATTTTTATTTAGGTATGCAGTTGCTTTAGCTGCAGAGATCAAACTCATAATATCGATGTTGTAGGCCATCGAATAATAAGCACTCTCTGGCTGGCCCTGTTTTCTTGACAGACCTTGACCGCGGTAATCTGGCTTAATAACCGCAAAACCGTGCTTAGTATAAAAATCCATGTCAGAATTGTAGCCCTTCTCGGTTTTATAATTTGCTGGGTTGTAATAGGCATGGCAAAGAATTACTAGTGGATATCCAATCGCAGGCATCGGTGTCGTCGGCAGACTCATTAGCCCATATTCGGTCAAATTATCCTCAGGGACTTTAAAACTAATAATCTGACGGCTGATGCCATTAGCATTTGCTAAGTATTTTACAGTCGATATGGCGGGGGACTGATAAGTTACCTTAGCTGCTTCACGCAGGTCAAGGCTATGATAGGAGTCTTGATCTGAAAAATTTTGACTAAAACTGATTGTAGAATCGCCGACATCGCGGCGATAGACGTGCATGACCAAAAACCATCCAACGGCTAAATAAATTGCCAGAATAGTGATCATTAATAGTGGCGGACCAGCTGTGACTTGTTTTTGGAAAAAACTGTTTTTTTTCTTTTTCTTAATCATGCTTAAGCTAAATTATAACCTGTTATCATCAAACCCGTAACCCCTTAAGTTGAGTTGAGTCGTCCTCGTGCTAGAATAGGATAATGAGCAAGGGGAAGGACGACAAAACTTATAAAAAAAGGTTATGGCCTATGCCTAGAATAAATAAAATTTGGTTGACTGCTATTTTAAGTTTTGTCACAGGCTGTTTGTTAATTTTGGCAATTCGTTTTATTGATTATAAACCGGCTCAGGCGATTCATTACCACGCCAACTTTGCTGTATATATTAACGGGCAAAGAGAGGTGTTTAAGGGCCCAATTTACTACGAAGAAACAGCCGCATGCTCTGCCGAAGATAAAATGACTCCAGCCGAGCGCGTCCATATGCACGATAACGTAAATGACGTTATACACGTACACGATAGGGCCGTGACATGGGGTGACTTTTTTACCAACCTTGGCTGGTTTGTGGGGCCAAATTATATTGAAACCCTGGACAATATATATGTTAATAATGACGACGCTAAACTATCGATTATCCTAAATGGGCAAGATCTTACTGGAATCACTGGAATCGCAAATAAGATTATTGGCGACCGTGACCGACTACTGGTTAGTTATGGCAGCGAGGATGCGTCTCAGCTCAGTAGTGAGTTTAAATCAGTGGCTTCTAGCGCCAAGCAAGAGGATGAATCAAAAGACCCAGCATCGTGTGGCGGTCAAGCCAAACCGACCTTTACTACCCGGTTCAAGCACCTACTTTAAGACCGGGTGTCTCTTGTTGGTCTCGGGCCTAAGTGCGCGCATCAAGCGCTTTGACGAGGTCATAATATACGGTGTTACTGCATATGCCGAAAGCCCATATGCTATCCCGACCATTACATCAAAAGCGTAGTGTTCGCCTTCGTAAATTGTGCCAACAAAGATAGCAAAAGGATAAAGAGCTGTCAGCAGTGCCCAGCATCGACCGTATAGCTTTAGCACAAAAATAAATAGCAAGGCTGCCCAAGCAGCGTGCAGGCTAGGGATAGCGGCCACCGGATTGGGCGCTATGTGGTTATAAAACGATGGAAAGTTATGCAGACCAAGCGACCCCCAAACATTGCTAGAAATTCTGGCTATGGGCTGAATGTAGTGATTTTGCGATGCTAACCATGGTGGAGCAGCCGGGAATAGTAAAAACGTCAAAAACCCGCCAAAAGCCGCAATTAAAAAACTATTCATGACCCGCCAAAAGTGCTTATCTCGGGTTTTCCAGACCAAAATGCCCAGGCCCAAAGGCACTACAAAGTGAAGAGTATAAGGCAAGTATAGCGCTATATCGTACCATCTGGTGTGGCCACGCCACAGCCAGTTCTGCAAATAGACCGTCGGTAAGTTGCCAAAAATCAACTTATCGATATGCGGTGCCAGCAAATAATTGACGTGAGCGTTTAGTCTATCGGCCACACTTCGGAATGATTCGTAGGCTAGTATTAGAACAATAAAGGGGCCAAAACGCCTAAGCACCTCCAGAGCCTGCCCAAAAATCATAAAGAACAGAACCAAAAAAATTATTAGCTTATCAGGAGTAGGAAAACTGGGACTATGAATATAAATAGCCGCATAAGCCAGCGAGCCAACAACACCTAGCCACCGAGTAATGCTTTTGTTGATTTTTATCACTTATAAATATTGTACAGTAACATTAGCCCAGCTAACGTTCTCAGACAAAACTCAGCTAACTTAGGTACAATACGAGTTGTGAGAATACTACTTATAGAGGACGAACATAAGATAGCCGCTGCCATCCGCACTGGCCTAGTCCAAGAAAAATACGCCGTTGACGTTGAATATGACGCCGATAGCGGGCTAGGAGCGGCCTTAAGCGAGCCTTATGATCTTATGATAATTGACCGTATGCTGCCCGGCACTAAAGATGGTATTGCTATCTGCAAAGAGCTCCGCGAAGCAAACATCCATACACCAATACTTATGTTAACGGCCAAAGATCAGGTGCGAGACAGGGTAGACGGCCTTAATGCCGGGGCCGACGATTACCTGGTAAAGCCATTTTCTTTCGAGGAATTACTAGCCCGAATCCGAGCACTACTGCGACGACCCAAACAAACCCAAGATAATGTATTAAAAGTTGGTGATTTAAGTTTGGATACCATTAACTATTCGGTTAGAAGAGGCCAAAAACAATTACAGCTGTCGGCCAAAGAATTTGCGCTTTTAGAATATATGATGAGAAATAACAACCGCGTTCTACCAAAAGACACAATAATTGCCCACGTTTGGGATTTTGACGCCGATATACTACCTAATACCGTAGAGGTATACATTGGCTACCTCAGGAACAAAGTCGATAAGCCATTTAGGGCACCACCGCTAATCCACACCCAGCGTGGATTTGGCTATCGAATAGGGGTATAAAATTAAAGACTTGTTTCACTCAGCGGCGCTAAAACTAACGATGTGGTATTTGTTAATTATTATGCTGCTTAGTTTGGGCTGCAGTGTTGCGCTTTACAACTTATCGGTTGTTGATCTTAGAAACAACGCTAGTCGGCAAGTTGGTTACTTTAATGATTTTTTAGCGCCCAACGACCTAAGAAGCTATGCCAAATTACGCGAAAATCAACTTAGCGAAGACCGAGACCACTTAAGGGGAAATCTGGTGTTATTCAACCTTGTGGTGCTTGTAGCCGGGGGTGCAGTAAGTTATGCGCTGGCCCGGCGTACGATGGAGCCAATCGAGGAGGCTTTAGAATCTCAAAAGCGCTTTAGTGGCGATGCCAGCCACGAACTACGTACCCCATTGGCCATAATGCAAAGCGAGATAGAGGTGGCCCTGCGAAGTAAAAACCTAACTAAAGCCCAGTCTGTGGCCTTACTAAAAAGCAATCTAGAAGAAGTAGAAAAGCTAAAAGCCTTATCCGATGGCCTGCTGCGTCTGGCATCAGAGGACGGTAAAAACCTAGCAATCGAAGATGTACGGGTCGGCGAAATTATTAAAGAAGTTTTAAGTCGCCAAGCAAAAAGAAGCCAAGCTAAAAAAATTACTATAAATCAGGATATTAAAGAACTCACCCTTAAAGGCGACCGCCAGAGCTTGGTCGAGTTGGTTAATCTTATATTGGATAATGCTATAAAATACAGCCCCGAAGGCTCAGAAGTTTCGATATCAACTAAAAAACGAGCCAAGCAAGCCCTGATATCCATCACCGATCAAGGACAGGGTATTAAAGCCGTAGACCTGCCGCACATCTTTGATAGATTCTACCGATCCGATATATCCAGAAGTAAAGATATTGCCGAAGGTTATGGTCTGGGTTTAGCGATCGCCAAAAAAATAGTCGATATGCACGGTGGCTCTATATCCGTTAAGTCCGCCCCCGGCAAAGGCTCCACCTTTACCATTCAACTACACCTGGCTTAAACCTTGGGGGTGGCATTGGCCAGTTTGCGCCGAGCCAAGAATATCAATATAGAGATAACCCCGAGGTAGACCAAGCCGCTTACGCAGGCCTGTGCAAGCTGCGCTTTAGATCTCCAGGCCAAATAGGTACCCGAACTAAGGGTCATCGTAGTCAAACCATAGGATACGAACAGCTTAAAACGAGAAGGATAAAAACATAAATAGGTGGAGGCAATAAGGCTGATTAGTGCACTCAGAACATGAAAAACAACTAACATACTTAAGTGATTATAGTGCTTTTGTTAAGGCAAAACTACATCAATCGAAATTATCAGGCTAAATATCATTAATACCACTAGCGAAAATCTAAAAGACTGGCGTGCCCAAAGTTCATTATCGTCTGCCCTAAAGCCTCTCAGCGACAACCTTAACCAAGCTAGACCAACCATCATCATAACTATTAGATAGCTAAGGCCGGTGTAGCCTAGCAGGCTAAGAGCGGCTGTAGCAGCCATAAAACTGATGACGTAGATAGTCATACGAACCTTAGTAGCATATATCCCATTACTGATAGGTAGGACCGGTATGCCGGCGGCCTTGTAATCTTTTAGCCGATAAATTGCGATGGCATAAAAATGCGGCATCTGCCATAGCACTAAGATAGCAAACAATATAAACGCACCGCTATAAAAGTGGCCACTAGCGGCACAGTAGCCGGCCGTGATCGGCGCTGCGCCCGATATACTACCAATAAGTGTCCCCACCGGGGAGCGCCGTTTTCCAATTGAGTATAGAACCAGATAATCAACAAACCCCACCAGCCCAATAGTTATCGTCAGCCAGTTTGTATAGACCAACAATATTAAAGAGCCCAGCCCTCCGAGTATAGCCGCATAAAAAACCGCGTTCTTGGTAGTTACCAGCCCGCTAGCCAAAGCCCGCTTTTTGGTTCTGGGCATCAGTTTATCAATATCACGATCAATCAGATTATTGATAACACAGGCCGATGCAATAACCAGCGAGAGACCCAAGAGCATTTCGACTATCAAAAGGTAGTCTACATCACCTTTTGAAGCTAAAAAAAAGCCGGCCGCTGCAGTCATGGCATTACCATAGACGATGCCGGGTTTTGTAAGCCGGTAATAGGTTTGGACTAAATTTATCTGCTGACCCCTTCGTCCCGAATTATGTAAGTGTCGGTTTGAGCAGGATCTTGAGTGCTATGATGATAGTTCAGATTGAGCATGATCCACAGGGAGCCGAACACCAAAATTACAACTACGATCAGTGCAAAAGCCATAACAACTAGATTCCACCTGGGTTTAGATTCGCGGCCCAGATGTAGGAAAAACACCAGCTGGACCAATAGCTGAGTAATAGCCAAGACTGAGACCAGAGCGATGAGAAAACCATCGGAATAGATCAGGTGATGGGAATTTACATGGCGAGCTACAAACAAGAACCCAGTCATCGTCAGAATTATGGATAGCCCGTATCCAACAATGTAGGTCTTTTGTGTGCCACGGCTGGCTTCTGGGACTTTACTCATAACACTGCTCCCATCAGGTAGACTACGCTGAAGATAAATATCCATATGATGTCAAGAAAGTGCCAAAACAGGCTTAACATTGTAAGTTTTTTAATACTGTTTGATGTCAAATCTTGCCGCCAAATTTTAAACATTAAAATAGCCATCCAAAGTAGGCCGACGGTAATGTGTAGCCCATGAGTCCCCACAAGTGTAAAGAAAGCGCTCAAAAACCCACTACGTCGCCAGCTGTTGCCCTCCAGCGCTAAGTGTCTAAATTCATGTAATTCTAATCCCAAAAAGGCCAGCCCTAATAAAAATGTGACACCGAACCAAAGTAACACTTGATTTTTGTCCCTTCGGTGAGCAGCCAGCATTGCCAACCCACAGGTAAAACTACTGGTTAGTAATATTAGGGTCTCAGTTAAGACGAATGGTAGGCTAAAAATATCCTCGCCGGCCGGTCCGCCGCTAGTATTGGCTCTTAGAACCGCAAAGGTTGCAAATAAGGTGGCGAACAACACGCAGTCGGTCATTAAATAAACCCAAAAACCAAAGATAGTCTTGGAGTCTTCTTCTTTGTGCAAAGATTCACTCATGCCAACGCCCTTTTTGCCACTAAACTGTTTTCCATTTCCTCGACCACTTTAGCCGAGATGGTATATTCGTTCTCTTCACTATTGGAACGGATAATCACCAGAGTGACTGCACCTAATATTGCCAGCGGTGCTAGCCAGTAAATATGCCAGATGAGCGCAAAGCCAGCCACAAAGGCCAGTCCGGCAATATACATAGCCATCGGAGTATTTTTAGGAATGTGAATGGCCTGGTATTTGGGCTTTTCGGTCGAGGCTTTGGCCTGTTTCATAGCCCAAAAGGCGTCCCGGTCGTTAACCTGGGGAATTATTGCAAAATTGTAAATTGGTACTGGTGAAGTCGTGGCCCATTCTAAAGTGCGACCGTTCCAAGGGTCACCGCTAATTGTCATGTTTTTGCTGCGCTGCTTTATGCTGACAATAAATTGCAGTATCTGAAAGCCAACGCCCAGACAGATGACCGCCACACCCACGGCTGCAACAATAAATAACTGCTGCCAGCCTAAGGAGGCATCATAGTGGTCCAGACGCCTTGTAGCACCCATCATTCCGAGTATGTACAACGGTAGAAAAGCTAGCAAAAAGCCAACCAGCCAGCACCAAAAAGCATATCTACCCAAGCGCTCGTTCAACTTGAAGCCAAAAATCTTGGGGAACCAATAGGTAAGCCCGGCAAAGTAGCCAAATACTACGCCGCCGATAATCATGTTGTGAAAGTGAGCCACCAAAAATAAACTATTATGCAGCTGAAAGTCTATGGCTGGCACGGCCATCATAACTCCAGTAGCTCCGCCGATGGTGAATGTAACCACAAAACCTAAAAACCATAGCATTGGAGTAGAAAAGCGAACTCGACCCCGATACATTGTGA
>JAYSLE010000005.1:0-18509 GCA_043725845.1 Candidatus Saccharimonadota bacterium | reverse complement strand
ACCCAAAACAATGGATTTTTCACTGTCCGGGCAATCAGAGTGGAATTGGGCCACCTGTTCTACCTGCAATGGACGATTTATATAAAAGTAGTGTTGGGCTTTAGGGGTCATAGAATCGGTGCGGGCTAGGGCCGATATAGCTGGTGGAGGAACATAGCCACGTAGACGCCAGTAATCGAAGATACGGTACCGTTGCCACCAGGCAAGAAACGGTATGGCCAAAATTGCCATAAACAAAACAACTTTAATAAAACGTTTTAAAAAGCTCATGTATTGTTTTTAGTATACCAAGAACTGGCTATTCGGTGGTTGCGGCGTAGATAAGTTCTGGTTTTTTGGCTTTAGCCGGCTTTTTAGCGGCAACTGTAACAACATCGCCCTTATGATAACTTTCGTCTAATAGACCGGCAGCAATTTGGTCTTCTAGGGTTTCTTGAAGTAAGCGGCGCATGGGCCGGGCGCCATTCATAGCATCATAACCCTGCTCTAACAGATATTCTTTGGCAGACTTACTAACCTCTAGTCCAATACCCTTTTTGACCAAACGAGCTCGTAGATCATCCAGCTGTATATCCAAAATTTTAAGAGCGTCTTTTTTGGTGAGCGCCCTAAAAACAATTACTTTATCAAGTCGGTTTAAAAGCTCGGGCCGCATCATTTTTTTAATTTCTTCTAGTACCTTATCTTTGTTGGCTGCATGAAGCCCGTCTAGATTATCCATATCTTTGGCACTGGCGGCACCAAAACCAAAGCTGGCCTCTTTTTGTAGCTTTTCGGCGCCGATGTTGCTGGTCATGATCACGATAGTATTCGTAAAATCTATCTTGCGGCCCTTAGCATCACTTAAGTTGCCGTCCTCCAAAATCTGAAGCAGCATGTTGAACACATCGGGGTGAGCTTTTTCGATCTCGTCAAATAGCACCACGCTGTAGGGCTGGCGGCGAATTTTATCGGTCAGCTGGCCGCCGTCTTCGTAGCCCACATATCCCGCCGGCGCCCCAACTAGGCGAGCCACAGTGTGGTGTTCACCAAACTCGCTCATATCAATTTTGATCAGTGCTTCGTCACTGCCAAAGAATTCGCGGGCCAGTACCCTGGCTAGCTCGGTCTTACCGACGCCGGTCGGACCCAGGAAAACAAACGACCCAATAGGCCGCTTTTCGCTAGATATACCAGAACGGCTACGTCGAACTGCTTTGGCGACGGTTTCCACAGCCTCGTCTTGGCCGATGATGTATTTGCCCAGGTTTTTCTCTAGATTGACTAAGTATTTAGCCTCGCTGCGGATAACTTTATTTACCGGCACCCCAGTCATACGGGCCACAGTTTCGGCCACATCGTCGCTGGAAACAGTAATCGGCTTGCCAGTTTTATGCTTGGTCTCTAGATCTTTAATTTGGTCGGCTATGCGGCTGGCTTCAGTTTTTTCACGGGCGGCCTTTTCGTAATCCTCGCCGTCTACAGCATCATCAATCCGGGTATTTATAAGTTTTAGCTCTTTTTGCAGACTGCGAAGTTCGGGCGGGGTTTTACCCTTATTTACTCGCAAGTGAGCCGATGTTTCGTCCAATAAATCTATAGCTTTGTCAGGCATATAGCGATCATTAATATAGCGACGGGCAAACTGTACCGTATCGATAAGTACTTCGTCACTAACTTTTACGCCGTGAAACTCCTCATAGTGGCCCCTAAGCCCTTTTAGAATAGCTGTTGATTCGGCCACAGTGGCTTCTGGTACTTGTATGGGCTGGAATCGACGTTCTAGGGCAGCATCTTTTTCTACGTACTTGGTATATTCACTAGTAGTGGTAGCCCCGATCATCTGTATTTTGCCGCGGGCTAGGCTGGGCTTTAGAATATTGCCGGCGTCCATACTGCCTTCGGCCGCGCCAGCTCCAACTATCAGATGTAACTCGTCAATAAATACAATAGTGTTAATGTCATTCTCCAGCTCGGCAATAACCTTTTTAAGACGGTCTTCGAATTCACCGCGGTATTTAGTACCGGCAATCATTCCGGCTAGATCTAGTGTAATAATCCGTTTATCTAGTAAACTATCTGGCACTTCCTCGTTAATAATGCGTTGGGCAATACCCTCTACTATGGCGGTTTTGCCTACTCCGGGCTCGCCAATAAGCACCGGGTTATTTTTGGTCCGGCGATTTAAAATAGTTATTACTCGGCGAATCTGGGCTTCTCGCCCAACCACTGGATCTAGTTTTTTATTCCGAGCTAGTTCGGTCATATCTGTACCAAAAAACTCTAGGGCGGTTTTTGGGCCGCCTTTACCGCGCCGACGGCGTCCCCCGAAAGCATCCGATTCATCGTATTGCTGTCGGTTCAAAAATTGTTCTACCTCGGCCGAGATGTGATCTACATCTACGCCCATATCGCGTAGCAGCGAAGTTGCCCGGGCATTTTTTTGACTAAGAATACTGTATAAAATGTGCTCTGTACCGCAAAAATCTTGGGCAAACTCTTGGGCAATTTCCCAGGCCATTTTTAGGGTGAGTTTTGCGGTTTCCGATAGACCTTTGCCGGTACTATTAATAACCATTGTCTTGGGTGTTAGGTTTAGAGCCAAGCGAGCCCGCTCTAATGTAACTCCAGCGCCGTCTAAAATTTTAGAGCCCATTGAACCATTTTGAGCCAATACACCAAGTAGCAAATGCTCGGTGCCAATGTATGTACTGCCACTAGCCCGGGCAATGGCATCGGCGTGTTTTAAGCTGGCCAAAGCATTGTTGGTTAAATGATTTAAGAACTCTTGAAAATCTGGTGTATTTGGCATCATGTACTAACATTGTAGCACAAATTGGCACTCGTCAAGTCCGAGTGCCAATTTAGAGAAATTTTTTACTCTTTTGGAGCTTCTTCGGGTTCTGACTCGGTGCCGTGTTCTTCTATAGCTTTTAGCAAAGAGTCTTCTAGCTCTGTCTTCCTTTTTAGCTTTTGGACTACTGGCTTGGATTCCATTTGCTCGCTAGACTTTTCAGCTGTCGGTTTGGTGGTTTTGGCATCGGTTGTTTCTGGGATAGCATCATCGGTTTTTTGAGCTTTTTGTTTGTCGGATTCAATGTCCAGCTCGTAGCCGGTTAGTTTTCCGGCAAGGCGGACGTTTTGGCCGGCTTTTCCGATGGCGATACTTAGTTGGTCTTCGGCTACTTTAACAACCGCTTTGCCGTCTTTGCCGAGTATTACTTTCTCTACATTGGCTGGCTTCATGGCGTTAGCTACAAAAGTTGCCGGATCTTCGTCCCAAACAACAATATCAATCATTTCTTGGCTGCCAATTTCGTCGCGGACGGCATTGATGCGGGTACCGTGGCCGCCAACAAACGTGCCTACCGGGTCTACACCCTGGGTATTACTGATTACGGCAATCTTGCTGCGAACGCCTGCCTCGCGGGCAATCGCCTTAATTTCTACGGCCTTGTTTTCCATCTCTGGGACTTCGGCTTGGAATAGCTGCTCTACAAACTCCTTGGTTGCCCGGCTAACTATTAGCTGGGCTCCTCTAAAGTTCTTCTCTACATCTTTTAGGTAAAACTTTAGGCGTTGGCCAGGATAATATCGCTCGCTTTGAATTTGTTCGCTAATTGGCATTAGGCCTTGGGCTTTACCCAACTCTACCCGCACCACACGGCCCTCTACCCGGCTAACTACGCCGTTTACTACGGCGCCAATTTTATCTTCGTATTCGGCTAGAATAATTTCGCGCTCGGCCTCACGTAAGCGCTGTAAAATTACCTGCTTAGCGGTTTGGGCAGCTACTCGTCCAAAATCTTCTACTTTTTGAACAATTTCTACAGTTTCGCCAACCTTGGCATTTTTTCGCATTACTTGGGCTGCTGATAGGCTAATTTGGCTACGTTCGTCTTCTACATTTTCTACAATGTCTTTGGTCACAAACGCCGTAACTTCTCCGGTGTTGAGGTTCATAGTTACCCGCACCTCTTGCTCACGGTCACCGTAATCGCGGCGCCAGGCAGCAGCTAAGGCCTGCTCTACAACCTCTTGCACTTGCTCTTCTGATAAGTTTTTTTCTTCGGCGATAACTTTTATCGCTCCGGCCAGTTGCTTAAAATCCATTTCCATATTTTGTAATTTTTCCTTTCATAATTTTATGATCTTTTCATGAAACCCTTCGACTTTGCTCAGGGTCGCTTTTAAACACTCACTAAAAGCGAAAATCCGACCTGCCGGCCGGACTGATACCCGTTGAGTATAGCACTTAAGACCAGCCCAAGCAATCAAATCCTGGACATTATCAGCCAACAATGTTATAAAAATGCAATCATGGAGATAAAAAATGGTTAAGGGCGAAACACCACACCCTAATGTAATGAGAGCCGTCCGAGTGGGACAAAAGTTTGCGCTCCGCAAACGCCATTTAACATGGAATGGCCGTGAGCACGTTCCAGACTCTAGTTATGATGAGGTAATTGCTTGGCATATGAGGAACAATGCGCAACCTACGCCCGGCGCCGGAATTATAGTTGCAAATCACCGTAATGATAAATTAGACGTACCGGTGATTGGTATGGCCATAAAGCGCCAAGCCTACTACCCAGCTAAGCAGGAAATTAACACCGGCATGATAGGCAAAGTTCTTGAAGGCTGTGGAGCATTATATTTTGATCGCGATGACGATGATGATGGAAAACGAATATTTAGAATTATGAACCAAAAATTACTCGAAGGATTTCTTTTGGTCATATTCCTAGAGCGAACTAGCAAGAATTCTGGCCAGCAGTTGGCTGCCGAGAACCTCTCAGCGAGTGCTGCGTGGTTGGCCATGATACACAAGCTCAAAGGCATTGGCCGTATCGGTTTAGGAGGGACCGAGGACCCCGATACCACAAGGGTTCACGCCGAGATAGGCTCACAAATCCCGACTGACCTACTATTTTCTGACGAATTGGGTGCCAAAAGACGTGATCGAGCAGATCGATTTACCGAGGAGATTATTAGACCCTCTTTGCAAGAAGTTATCGATATCTCGTATTCAAAAATTGCGGCTTAAAAAATTAGATTTCAAATATTTCTTCAACTATATATTCTCGCCCGTTAGAACTAACTGATGCTGCCAATAAACGGTAGTCACCGTTGTAGTTATTGGCCAGAGTCCAGACTTGGGCGGCAAAGTTCAATCTTTTTAGTTTTTGAGGGCCGACGTATTCTATACCGCTTCCCTGAGCCGTGCTAGAGCGGAATTTTACCTCGACAAAGTAGATTATTTTGTCTTTTTGGGCAACGATGTCGATTTCGCAGCGCGGTGTTTTCCAGTTTTGGGACAAAACCTTATAGCCCTGTTTCTTTAGCTCCTGCGCAACTGCGTTTTCGGCTTGGTGACCCCGGGTAACTGTTTTCATTCGCTTGTCTCTATTAGCGTTTTAATCGGCTCAAATGATAATCGGTGCACACCCGGCAGCGCACCAAAACTATTCAAGGCATTTTTATGCAGTTGGGTGCCGTAGCCAACATGGTGCTCAAAGCCGTAATTAGGATGTAGCTTAGCTAGTTCGCGCATAAAAGCATCACGTACCACTTTGGCGTAGATGCTAGCTGCCGAGACAATTGGGTAATCGAGGTCGGCATTAGCTTTGCATATGGTTTTAGCAAATTCGGCCGGGGCATAGTTAACTTTGCCGTCTAGTAAAATATCTTCGTGGAACTCTGTTTTAAGAGCGTTTAAGGCTCTACTAACGCCTAGCCTAAGGGCTTGGGCTAAGCCTTCGGCGTCGATTTCTATCGCACTAACCCAACCTTCGCCAAATTCGACGTTAGACGTTAGACGTTCGAATATCGATTCTCTTTGTTGTCTGGTCATAAGTTTTGAATCGGTTAATCCCTTAGGCAGATCATTAATCGCCTTGGCGGCGACTACTAGAAGCGGACCGGCCCAGCTACCCCTGCCAACCTCATCGACTCCTACCATGAGCTCAGTTTATAGTTTTTAGTTATTTGTTCCTAGTTTTTAGTAAAGAATGTTATTTTAAATCCTTCTGGATCAGTTACGCAAAAGGATGTATCGCCCCATTCGTTGTCACGCAAGGGAAAGACAACATTATCACTATCCTTCATCTTTACCCAAAGTCCACGCACATCCGAAGTCTCCAAGGACACATCCACTCCGGATATCGGCTTATAGCTTTGTTTAGAGCTGAGGAGTTCCAGCACAGCTGTGCCAACTCTGAACATAACACCTCTATCATCATCCCCTCGGTCCCATTCCTTAATGACCGAAAGGCTCATTTTATCTTCATAAAAAGAGCGCACTTTAGCAAAATCTTTCGGATAGAGCTTTAGCCGAAATTCCCCGATCTCAAGCATATTTAAGCCTGTTTGTCTTGTGGTCCGGCCGGGGCTTCGGCGGCAGCGGCTTCGTGTTTGGCCAGAGCTTCTTGGGCTTTGGCTTCGTCCTTAGCTTCTTCTTTAGCTTGCTCTGCGGCATCGGCATCGTGAGTTTCTAGTTGGTGTTCGTGAATTTTTGCTTCTTCGGCCTCGGCGGCTTCGTCTTGAATAGCGTTTACTGATTCCTTGTCAAAATCTACGTTGCTGAGCCGAGCGCTTTTACCAGTGCGCTCTCGCATATAAGTTAGGTAGTTCCGGCGAACTTTGCTGCGCTTGGTAACCTCTACTTTAAGAATGCCCGGAGAATGAAGAAGATAGGTTTTTTCTACCCCTACACCACTGGCAATTCGCCGAACTGTAAAGCTGCTAGTTAGGCTAGTTTTGCGGCTAGCCCTTATAACCAAGCCTTCAAAAATCTGAATGCGCTCTTTACCGCCTTCGCGGATTTTTTGGTGCACTTTAACAGTGTCACCACTGCGCACATCAACAACGGCCGTTTTCTTATACTTGGCCTCGATTTGCTTAATAACACTTTCCATAAATCAGAGTATATCCTACACCAAAAACCTTATCTTATCAACCCCTTAGACGCTGACTACGCGGTAGACTTCGTCTAAAGTTGTTAGTCCTTCTATCACTTTGAGTATGCCATCTTGCAGCATCGTGCGCATGCCTTCTTCTACCGCTTTAGCCTGTAGGCCATCGGTACTAATTTGAGCCACCGGCATTCTTAGCATTTCGCGGACACCCGGCGTCATTACTAGCTGTTCACGCAGTGCTACTTGCCCGGTATAGCCAAAGGGGTTAGATTCGGACGCGCCGGGTTTAAACAAAGTAACCCCTGTAAGATCGGGGCGCGGTTCTTTGGATGGAAGACTGTCGATAACAATTTGAAGCTGAGCTTTTAGGGCATCATCTGGTTGATAAGGTTGCTTAGTGGACTCGTCTAGCCGACGCACCAAGCGCTGGGCCATAACTAGGTGCATGGCATTGGTAAACAGCGGATTCTGGCCAATTAGGTCGAGCATGCGCGTTAAGGCAGCCGCCGAGCTGTCGGCGTGGTAAGTAGAAAGAACCAAGTGACCAGTTAAGGCGCCCTGCATGGCAGTTTTTGCTGTATCTTGGTCACGGATTTCTCCTACCATTACGATATCTGGATCAAGTCGCAGCACGGCCCTAAGTTTTTCGGCAAAACCTTGGCCTTTTAGGTCGCCGGCAACTGGTATTTGGACCACACCTGGCATGTTATATTCCACCGGGTCTTCTAGGGTAATTATTTTGCGCTCCGGCGTATTTAAAGTGTTAATGATCGAATAAAGAGTGGTGGTTTTACCGCTGCCGGTTGGGCCAACGATTAATACCATGCCGGTTGGATGTTTTATAACGTCCTGGACAACAGCGCTTTCCCTTTCCGACAAGCCAAGATTATCTAGCTTAAAAAGTTCTAGTTTAAGATTAAAAAGACGCATTACAACGTCCATTCCATAAACCGTTGGCACGGTTTCTACACGCAAATTTACTGTTATCTCCTCGCCAGTTGCCAACTTAAAGGTACGGCTAATGTGGCCGGCTTGGGCATCTGGTGCGTCGGTAGAAACATTGGCGGCACTGGCCACGGCTGCTATCAGATGATGGTACTTTTCGTGGCTAATGTAGGCCACTGGGTGCAGTACTCCATCTACCCTAAAACGGACCCGGATATTTTCGCGTTGGCATTCTAGATGAATATCGCTGGCTTTAAGCTTATGAGATTGCTGCACCAAATAGCCCAACATGTCGTCCGGCCGCACTTGATCCAAGGTAGCACTAACCTCAGTGACCATTTTCTTCATATCATCGCCCTTGCCGGCGAATCCAATGTCTTGATAGGTAATTTTCTTAGGCGGGTCGTAAAGTTTCATGTAGTCGCTGTAACCGGTATCAGAAATTATCGAAAAGCTAGTGCGTTGGTCAGAAAAACGAGCGGCTAGCTGATGAATTACCTGTTGGGAAGTCATGGTTAAAACACCAAAGCTAATATTGTGATCGTCAGCGGCTAGCGGAATAACCTTTTTGCTATATAGCTCTGGTACCGTGAGTATGTTTTTGTACAGAGTTTTTTCCAGCTTGCTAGTGTCCACATAGCTCATATGCAGAACTTCGGATCGGCGCTGCGTTCTTAGTTCTTCGTCCCGGCGGGCATCTTGGCTCATACCCCTTAATTAAAGCACAAGCTTTAATTAGCTGAAAGCTGTTAGCTAGTAGCTAATGGCTAAGACTCAAGAATAGGCTGGCTTTCAGCTTTAGGCTTTAAGCATTAAGCTAGGAGATATGCGCCGCCTAGTTTTATTGATCCATAATGTCCGATCAACTCATAATGTTGGTAGTATGTTACGAACTGCCGACGGCTTGGGAGTTGAAAAAGTCTATATGAGTGGCTACACGCCCTACCCCAAAGCAAAAGACGACTCACGCTTGCCGCATATCGCTTTAAAGCTTGATAGGCAAATCCACAAAACCGCGCTGGGCGCCGAACAATCTGTTAAATGGGAGCATGCGGGTAACCTGCCGAATCTCTCGAAAAGTTTAAAGGACGACGGTTTTTTGATTGCCGCTCTGGAACAATCAAAAAAATCGATTAGCCTGCCCGATCTACATACTACTCAAGACGTAGCAATTATTGTTGGGTCGGAGGTAGGCGGACTTGATCGCAAAGTCTTATCTATGACTGACTCAATCATAGAAATCCCGATGTTGGGCAAAAAAGAATCCTACAATGTTGCCAGTGCTGCCGCAATAGCCATATATCATTTGCGCTGGTTGGCATAAAAACTGGACAGTTGGCATACAAAAGTTTTACAATAAGCATTAATGACCGCCAAAATAAAACATGCGGCCCACAGCCGTGCTCATCAAAACAAAAATCGACCCAAAGGGGTTAGTCATAGATCTTTTGAAAAAGTTTACTGGCCCTACCTGCCTATTACATTAGTAATTAGTATGCTCTTAGTCTTTGGTGGGCAAAGCGGTGCCTTTGCCTCGTCAGCACTACGCCACCCCGGAAGCCGAGTATTAGCCTACGCCACTGGAATGAGTGTTGGCGGGCTATTAGACGATACTAATGCTGCTCGCTCCGCCAACGGCGTTGCTGCACTCGGGTTGAATGGCCAGCTAGCCGCGGCGGCACAAGCTAAAGCAAACGACATGGCCAGCCGTAATTACTGGAGCCACAACACGCCAGAGGGTAATCCACCGTGGATTTTTGACAATGACCAAGGATATGCCTATCTTAAGCTTGGCGAAAACTTGGCAGCCGGATTTTCTGATGAACAAGCCACAATTAACGGATGGATGGCCAGCCCACCGCACCGTGAAAATTTACTAGATCCGGTTTTTGTTGATGTTGGTTTTGGTTTTGCCAATAACCCAGATTACACTTCTGCCGGAGGCGGACCAATGACTATAGTTGTCGCCCATTATGGAAAGCCGGCGTCATCGCCCGCACCGGTAGCGGCGGCAACGCCGCCGGCATCTCTTCCGCCAGCCCAAGCCACTCCTCCGGCTGCTCCACCGCCAACGCCCGAGGCTATTCCTTCTGGATCCGACACTGCTACACCGTCACTAAATAAAACGCCTGTTGCAAGCTCTGCTAAAAAACTTCCAGCCACAACAGAAACATCAACCAAAGGGGTAACGCTTTCCTACAGGGCCTCAAGGGCCCAGATAGCCTTTGCTAAATTGCCGGTCTCTACTTTTGCTACCGGCATGGCAACTTTTGCCATATTCGCTGTTATCGGATTATGGTTTAGTCGTCACTTACTCACACTTAGACGAGTAGTAATAAGGGGAGAAAGTTTTGTAGTACATCATCCAATGGTTGACGTTGGTTTGTTGGTTATTGCCGGGCTATCATATATGCTGACTCAAACCGCTGGCTTTATCCAATAGCAGCTAGCGAACTACTACGTTAGTGGCGCCAAATATTGATGCCAGGTCTCTGAGACTTTGTTCGTTGACACTAATAGTTTGCGGCAACTTAATAGCCTGTTTTGCTGACTGTTCACCCGTCACTAGCACAACCTCGGTGTCGCCTTTGTGGCCATCAAGTTTTTCCTTCAGAGTTAGTAGCATTGGCCGATTATCACTGTCCTCTAGCCGAATATACAACCTTTTTTGAACCGTAATTTCATCTTCTAGATCAGGAGTTATTGTTTTGGCCGTTTCCAGGTTGTTGTCCGTAGAAGCGTAGGCGCTGGCATCTTCTAGGCTAACCAACCTTAGTTCTTCGGCCAGCACTTTTAGCTCCCCGCCGCCGTTTAGTCCACGGCCTGTACTAATCTTACCCCTGGCGATAACCACACTATCTCGCTGCCATAACGCCGAGCCATTTTGATAGGCACGGGGGAAAACCACCAACTCTACCTCGCCGCTTAAGTCGGCGATTTTAATAAAGGCCATTTTAGCGCCTTTTTTTGTGGTTATCTCTCTAAGCGAGCTAACTGCGCCGCCAACGGTTACACTGCGCCCGTCCATCTCTGGGCTGAGGGTTGAGAGCTTAGTGGTTTGGTGCGATATCAGCGCTTGATAGCCGTCCAGTGGGTGGCTGCTTAAATAAAGCCCTAGCAAATCTCGTTCCCAAGATAGCTGTTCAGAGGTTGCTGGGATAGGTATCTGGGTATCCAAAACTAGCTTGGGAGCCGTCTCTGAGCCGCCGGTAAAAAGCCCCACCTGACCGGTATTGGCCTCTTTTTGCACCCGGTTGGCAAACGACAGAATGGTATCGATATTACTTATTAGCAGCCCACGATCGCCGTAGCTATCCAGTGCGCCAGATTTAATTAAACTTTCTAGGGCTTTTTTATTAACGATTCGGTTGCTTACATTCCGGCAAAAATCCTCTAGCGATTCAAATCGGCCGCCTAAAGTTTCCCGGGACTGCAAAATTTCCTCTACCGCCCCATGACCGACGTTTTTAACGGCATCTAGGCCAAAACGGATCTGCTCTTTGCCAGGGACCACAGCAAATTCATGAAAAGATTCATTTACGTCTGGTGGCAAAACCTCGATACCAATGTTTTTACATTCGGTAATCTCGATTGCTAGCCGGTCAGTATTATCATAATCGCTAGTCATTAGCGCCGCCATAAAGGCCGCCGGATAGTGGGCCTTAAGATAGGCAGTTTGATAGGCAATTAGTCCATAGCAAGCCGAGTGCACTTTGTTAAAGCAGTAGGCCGCAAACTCTTCTAGCTGTGTCCAAAAGCGTTCCATAAGCTTACGATCAGCGCCTACGGTCTTTACACCGCCCTCAATAAAATCGCTTTTAAGTTTGGCCATAACTGTTGGGTTTTTCTTGCCAATGGCCTTACGAAGAGTATCGGCCTGACCGCCGGTGAACCCACACATTTCTTTACTAATCTGCATGACCTGCTCTTGGTAGACAATTACTCCGTAGGTGTTTTCTAGGGCTGGTTTCATGGCCGGGTGTAAAAATTTAATCTGTTTTTGACCGTGTTTACGGGCGATAAAATCATCAATCCACTGCATTGGCCCGGGACGATATAAGGCGACCATGGCGATAATATCTTCAAATACGGTTGGCTTAAGCTGTTTTAAATATCGGCGCATTCCGGCCGACTCTAGCTGGAAAACCCCGGTGGTATCGCCACGCTGCAGTAGTTCAAAAGTTTTTTTATCATCAAGGACGATATTATCGATGTTAATATCTTTACCGTAAACTTTTTTTACAATCCTTAGGGTGTTTTTAATAGTGGTTAAGTTAGAAAGTCCCAAAAAATCCATCTTAAGAAGCCCGAGGTCCTCGATCGGGCCCATAGAATACTGGGTGGCCACAACACCCTTTTGGGCCATTTCTAAAGGTGCAAACTTAACAATATCGTCTGGTGCAATCACTACACCTGCAGCGTGCACTCCGTGATTGCGGATAGTTCCTTCCAGCTTGGTTGCCAGTGCAAACACCCGGGCAGCCTGGGGATTATTTTTATTTTCGTCCGCTAGCTCAGGAACCATTTTAATGTGCATGGCTAAGGGAGTATGGCGTCCCTGGACAGGCTGTGGAATCATCTTTGCAAGTCGGTCGGCCTCGGCATAAGGCACTTGCAGCACCCTGGCTACATCGCGGACCGAGTTCCTAGCAGCCATAGAGCCGAAGGTTACAATGTTGGCTACTTTGTCATGCCCATATTTTTCAACACAGTAATTAATTACCTCGTCGCGCCGGGAATCTTGAATATCGATGTCCATATCAGGCATGCTAATACGGTCGGGATTCAAAAAACGCTCGAATAGCAAATCGTACTTAAGTGGATCAATCTCGGTTATTCTCATGGCGTAGGCCATAATAGAACTGGCTGCGCTACCCCGACCCGGACCAAAAACAATGCCTTGGTCTTTACCCCAGTTAATAAAATCTGAAACTATTAAAAAATAGCCGTTAAAACCCATAGTAGCGACTACTCCGAGCTCATAATCGGCCCTTTCTACTACATCGGCTGGTAAACCCTTTTTAGCACTAGAAATACTGAGACCGATCGTAGCCTGCCGGGTTTTTTTCCCGTATCGCCAGGCCAGGCCGCGCCACACTTGCTTTTCTAGCATACTTTTTTCGTCTTCACCCTTTGGAGTAGGGAAAGTAGGAATTAAAATTTTACCTAGCTCAATCTCGAAATTGCAGCGCCTAGCAATTTTCTTGGTATTTAATATTAGTTCTGGGTGGCTCTTACCCCAACGCCTAAGAATATCGACGGGATCGGCTACATGAAGTTCAAAATCCTTTAGGCTAAAGCGGTTTTCTTCCGATAAAAACGACCCGGTTTGAACACACAGCAAAACTTCGTGGGCTTCTTGGTCTTCGTGACTAAGATAGTGGGCGTCGCAAGTTACTACGGCTGGGATTTTTAACTCATCAGCTAGCTTAAATAGTTCTTCGTTGACTTTTGTTTGCTCTTCCCACGCAGTAGGGTGTGTTGTGTGGCCATGATCCATTAGCTCTATGTAGTATCTATCGCCAAAAACCCGTTTGTACCACTGGGCTATCTTTTTTGCTTGATCGTACTGCCCTTGCCGCAGGGCGTCGCTAACCTCGCCTCCAATGCAGCCGCTCAGAACAATTATCCCCTCGTTATATTTTTTTATTAACTCCCTATCAACCCTTGGTTTGTAGTAAAAACCCGTAAGATTGGCGATTGTAGATAGCTGCATCAGGTTTAAATAGCCCTGACTGTTCATTGCCAGCATGGTTAAGTGATAATATTGGCGGTCATGGGCCGGGTCTTTATCGGTATGAGCCCGCGGTGCAACGTAAGCCTCTATTCCGACAATTGGCTGAATCCCAGCACTATGTGCAGATTTATAAAAATCTATTGCTCCACTAAGTGTTCCGTGGTCGGTTACAGCCACGGCCTCCATGCCCGACTGTTTAATATAATCAACTAGAGCCGGCACCTTAGTTAGTCCATCTAGCAAACTATAATGAGTGTGGTTGTGCAGATGCACAAAATCAGAATTTTTAAGCAGTGCTTCCCTCGTTTTTGCCATCTTCTCTATTATACTTAAAAATTAGTCAACAGTCGTTAGTCGGTAGTCAAAAAAGACTAAAGACAATCGACTAGTGACAATTGACTAAAAAGTTAGACTTAAAGTCTAACTTTTTAGGTATCGGCCGAGGTTTTTGCCGGCAAGCTTGGCTTGCTTAACGGCTTTGTTTAGTTCTGGATCGGCGGCTTCGCCGGCTTTTACGGCTTTTAGTACGGCTCCGGCTTTATCCTGAGCGTCTTTGGCTTTCACTACCGCCTCGTTAAACTCATCTTTGGCTTTTCCGCTAAGGGCAATGGTTTCGGTCTTGGCTTTTTTTACAAGATCTTTCAATTCAATTTGCAACGAAACTAGTTCGGTTTCGGCTGATTTTTTAACATCACTAGCTTTGTCTGCAATATCGTCCCGAGTTTGCTTACCGCTTTTTGGAGCAGTTAGTACACCGGCTAAATATCCGGCAGCCCCAGCTATTAACGCACCGAGTGCCAATTTTTGGCCTGTATTATTCTTTGTCATTATTACTCCTTCTTGCGCTTCTGGGCGTGCGCCACAATATTACTTATAAGTTTTAAAACAGCTAGCGGCGTAGCAGTCTTTTCAAACGCACTGGCCGCTGCTTCTACCGATCCGGCCACACTCTCTGCCCGGCTAACAATTTCTTTAACTCTACGTGCAATACCGATGGTATAAACCAAAGCAATAATAAAAAGGATTAAAAATATTCCCAGAACCGAACTAATAACTATTACCAAGATCTGAGTAGCTGTATCCATATCTGTTAGTATACGCTGATTTTACCAAGCGTTGCAAATACTTAGGCTTTATAGACCAAGTTGTTTTTTGATAATTTGTTGGGCTAAGCCGGGATTAGCTTTGCCTTGGCTTTTGGCCATAACTTGGCCTACCAAAAAGCCGATGGCTTTCATCTCGCCCTTTTTAACATCCTCGGCAGCCTGAGTATTTTCGGCCAAAACTTCGGCCACAATTTTTTCTATCTCAGACTCATCGGACACTTGCATAAGGTTTTTAGATTTAGCAATTTCTTCTGGTTCGTTTTTATCTGCGATCATTTCAAATACAACGTCCTTGGCTGCGGTCGAGCTCAATTTATTAGCGGCTACCATCTCTGAAAGTCTTATTAGCCGGTCGATACCTATTAAAGTCGCAACTGGCGCATTATGTACGTTTGTACCTTCCTCAATCTCAGGGCCGGATTTCCATAATAACCAAAAGGCAATTCTTTTTGCGTCGTCAGGCGTTGATTTTTCTAGAGCTTCAACTACTCCTTTAGCTATATCTGGTTGAGCAATTATGTCCTCAACTACCAGTCGGTCAATCCCTATGCCAGTTAATTTTTCTCGTATTACGGTGGGCAGGACCGGCATTTCTTTGCTTTGCTTATTTATGAATTCGTCACTTAGTTCGATTGGTGGGATGTCGGGTTCGGGCATGTAGCGGTAATCTTGGGCCTCTTCTTTACCGCGCTGCCCAGAGGTTTTTTGCTTTGCCTCGTCCCAGCCACGAGTTTCTTGAACGACTTCTTGGCCTTTGTCCAAAAGTTCGGTTTGGCGCTTAATTTCGTACTCTACTGCAGCCTCTACGCTCCTAAAACTGTTAAGATTTTTAATTTCGGCACGGATTCCTAGCTGGTTCGGATCTTTGCTTAGACTGACATTAACATCAAAACGCATGTGGCCTAGATATAAATCGCAGTCACTAACATCAGCATATTTCATCAAAAGATATAATTCGCGGACATAGGCTTTGGCCTCGGCGGCGCTGTAAATTTGGGGCTCGCTAACAATCTCCAGTAACGGTGTCCCCGCTCGATTTAAATCTACTAATGAATAGTCAGCGCCATCTGGATGAGTGTTTTTACCGGCGTCGGCTTCTAGCTGCGCTCGGTTAATGCCAATGGTTTTCTTTTGACCATCAATTTCTGTCTCTACCGAACCGCCAACGATAATTGGCGCGTGCAACTGGCTAATTTGATAGCCTGTGGGCGAATCTGGGTAAAAATAATGTTTGCGTTCAAAGTAACTGTTTTTTTGCGGTTGAGTGTTCAGGGCAAATGCGGCTCGGGCAGCCAGCTCTAGGGCTTTTTCGTTCAATACCGGCAAGGCACCCGGCATACCTACGCATATGTGGCTGATTAAAGTATTGGGTGGTGCTTGGCTGGCGTCATTTCCCACCGCCGCAAACAGCTTAGTTTTAGTCTTAAGCTGAACATGCGTTTCTATACCAATGGTTGGAAAATATTTCTGGGTAGCCATTTTAGAGCGCCCCGAGATCTTTCAAGCCTTGACGAAAGCCAGCAAGGGCATTTTGGGCTTCGCTTTTTTTAAGCCGTACACCAGGTTCGTGCACCAGACGATTACGCAGTTTATGGGCGTACCAAACCGAGTCGTTATCGCTAATACTACGCTGCGCAGCAACTAACCGCTCTCCCATGGTTTTACCATTAAAACCACGCTTTTTAAGCGCTTCGTCTAGCAGTTTATCGGCATCAATAACTGCCAAAATCATACCTTCTGGGCTTTTAACCCTTTCTAGTAGCTGAGCCCAGTGATCCTGAAAGTAGGTTTGATTTAACCGATGTGGAATATGCCGGCCAAAGCGGCTGATTAGCCCCAGGACTATGCCCCCAAAGATTATAATTATGAGCAAGAAATATATCATGTGTTTAGATCCTCAAAGCCCTTGGCAATGCCCAAAAGAACTCTATCGGCTTTTTGCGGAGCAATAATTTGTAAGCCTATTGGCAAGCCGTTAGAAAATCCTGCGGGTACGCTAATGGCCGGATGCCCGGTCATATTTACCGCCACCGTTAGGATATCAGCCAGATACATTTTTAAGGGGTCGCTGGTGTTTTCGCCGATTTTAAAAGCTGTAGTGGGTGCCACTGGTCCAATCAAAAAATCGACATCCTTTAAAACCTCGTTGAATTCGTTGATTAATTTTGTCCGAACAGTCTGGGCTTTTTTGTAATAGGCGTCGTAGTAGCCGCTAGACAGTACATATGCGCCAGTCATAATGCGCCGTTTAGCCTCGGCGCCAAAACCTTGTTCACGGCTCAAAAAATAACTTTCATCCAAATCTTTGGCGTCGCTGGCCGAATAACCATAGCGCTGGCCGTCATAGCGAGCCAGATTGCTACTAACTTCCGCTGGGCAAACAATATAATAAACCGCCAGGGCTAGCGAAACACTCGGCAGGCTAACTTCCGAGATCTCGGCACCCGCCTCACGAAGCTTATCAACGGCGGCATTGATACTATCTCTGACACCAGGTTCTAGTCCTTCGCCCATATATTCAGATATAACTCCGATCTTTTTCCCTTTTAAAGGAACATCTAGGTTGGTGTAGGCAGTGTTATCACGCTCAATGGTCGTAGAGTCTAACTGGTCCTGGCCGCTCATAACATCCAAAACCAGAGCAGCATCGTCAACAGTTCTGGCGATTGGACCAATAACATCGGTACTACTGGCCATGGCTACAACGCCGCTTCGGCTGACTAAGCCGTAAGTTGGTTTATAGCCGACCACCCCACAAAAACTGGCTGGCAAACGTATTGAGCCACCGGTATCTGTTCCCAGAGCAAAAGGGACCATTCCCAAAGCAACGCTCGCGGCCGAGCCGCCAGAGCTACCGCCCGGAACACGGGCTTTGTCGTGCGGGTTTTTTGTAACCATAAAATCGCTGTTTTCAGTGCTACTACCGTGGGCAAAGGCGTCTAAGTTAGCTTTTGCGACACAAATTGCTCCCTCCGCCTCTAACTTCTCTATGGCTGTAGCTTGATAAGGCGCCTCGAAGGGCTTCAGAATGTTGCTAGCAGCGGTGGTTTTGCCGCCAAATGTTAGGAAGTTATCCTTGGCAATAAACGGTACACCGGCTAGCTTGCCAACCGGGTTTTTATCAATTTCTGCAGCCCTCTCCAGTGCACGACCTTCGAGGGTAGAAATAATGGCATCAAAATCTTTATTTTCTTCAATTAAAGCCAAAGATTTCTTGACTAAATCGACGGCTTTTAGCTCGCCCTTTTGAACGCGCTCGGCAATATCAGCAATAGTTGGCCAATCATTCATAATCTATAAGACTCGCTTAACTTTAAATTGGCCGTCTTGGATAGCCGGGGCATTTTTTAAAAGATCTGAAAGACTAGATTGATAATTTATTACTTCGTCCGAACGAGTAACGTTTTTTAAGCCGGTCACCTGATAAGTTGGCTCCAAGCCACTAGTATCAACCTTGTCTAACATCTCCACATAGCCCAAAATTTGGGACAATTCGCTCTGAAAACGTTCAATTTCTTGGTCAGTTAGTTTTAATCGGCTCAAAAGAGCCAACTTTAATACATCGTCCCTGGTCAGTTTACTCATATGTCTAGGGGTTAGTATAGCAAATTTAGTTCAGTTTCCGGATCGTTGACAAAGTACTATGCTTATTATAGGATGTGGATAACTAATTATTCGCCTGCTCGCGGTGGACATCTTAAAACATTTCACCGCTAGAGCGCGGTGTTTTGTTGGTGTTCATTCACAAGCAGAGTAGTACCCCACCCCGGGAGGACACATGAAAGAACGAGACCCTTTGGATATCGAGGTGATTACTGACTCTCG
>JAYSLE010000004.1:0-5381 GCA_043725845.1 Candidatus Saccharimonadota bacterium | reverse complement strand
ATAATTTCTTTAAAGCCGCCGGCTTCGCCGGGACTTTCGCTAACCAACTCGGTTTTATAGCCGCGGCGTTCGGTCCAACGGCTGTACATACGGTATAGTTCTCCGGCAAACAGGCTGGATTCGTCGCCGCCGGCCGCTGCCCGAATCTCTATAATTGCGTCTTTATCATCGTTAGGATCTTTAGGCACCAAGAGAGCCGATAGCTGCGTCTCAGTGACTTTTCTTAAGCTGTGCAAATGCTGGAGTTCGTCGTTAGCAAGCTCCATTAGCTCTCCTTCGGAGTCTGAGTTAATAATTCCAAGAGCATCTTTTTCACGGGACTCCACCTTTCGAAGTTCGTCAAATAAAAACACCATTTTTTCCAACTCGGATTGGCGTTTGGCCAACTTAGGATACTCGGGGCTAGAGTAAATAGAAGAATCCTGCATTTTAGCCTGCAGCTCGGATAGTTCTTGTCTAAGTTCTTGTTCTTTTTGCTCCATAACCTTGTCTTTAGTGTATAAAAAAACTTCCCTAAAACCTAAGCGGTCAGGGAAGTTAGTTGGTGTTCTTAGCTATTCTTGGGCAGATTTTGCAGCGGCTTTAGGCGCGCCCAATTTTTGCGGGCCAGATTTGGTCTCGCTTTTGCGAGTCTTTTTAGGTTTAGCAGCCTCTTTGGCAGCCTTAGCAGCCTCTTGGCGAGCCTTAAACTTATCTACTCGGCCTTCGATGTCTATCATTTTTTCCTGCCCGGTGAAGAAAGGGTGAGAAGAACTAGAGATGTGGATTTTTACTAATGGATATTCGGCCCCATCTAGGGTGATGGTTTCTTCGGCCTCCACCGTCGAACGGGTAAGAAAAGTAGTGCCGTCGTTAAGATCCTGAAAGACGACTGGGCGATAGTTTGTGGGGTGTAAATCCTTTTTCATGTCCGGGACATTGTACCTTTTTTATCTGTTACGGTCAACGATTAATCGGCTAATTTTTCGGGTGTTTCTTCGCCGGCAATTTGCCTGCGAATTTGCAAGTAGTGATCCAGCCCACGGTCGTTGATTAGTCCAACTATAAAAATTCCAGGAGAAAAACCATTTAGACCAAGCCTATTTCTAGTAATAGGCAGATTAACTTCTAGGGCCTCCCATAAAACGACATCGGGATTACAGGCATCATTTAGCTTTTGATAAGCCCCAGTCGCGGCTTTTACTACGGCTTGCTCAAAATCATAACTGGGTCTTTCGCGCATTGGACTAAGTTTTAAGCCCAGTGGGTTTTATTATCAATGGCCGGGAATTCCGTCCACATACCTTTAGGTACGTTCTTGGGCTCTACAAAACGCCAGTTTACTTGGGCCGAACCGGCTCCTTGATTGGTAAAACCGAGCTGATAAGCCATTGTCGGCGAAAGATCAATGCCGGCACCTAACCCGGCATGGTTTTTAGGCCGTACGCTACTGTCGCCAAAAACATAAGGATAATCTTTAGCAACATCAGCGTTATCGGTTGGGCCGGTATCAAGCCATTGGCCGTAAACTTTTTTATGATTATGCCCGGTGACTTCTACCCAGCGGCCTTTGAAGAGCGACTGGCTATCATCACTTGGAAGTTCGTGTGCTGCGCTAGCCCAATACGACGCTTCTCTGGCACCAGGAATCGGGCCTTTGGGGGTATATTCGGACGCTGGCAGACCAACATAAAAAGGATTCTCTTTGGGCTTAAAGCCAACCGGCAACCCATTTTTTAGACGTTTATCGGGGTTGTCAACGCCGCCAAACCGAACCGCCGCGTGGTCTTCCCACTCCGTAGATGTGTTTGCAATGTGAAAATTCGCGGCGGTAGCGCCTTCGCCAACCCAAAAAATAGTGGCTACGATATCACGGTGTAGCGGATATTTTCTGGTTTCTCCGCTTTGTTCGGCAGCTGCTTGCATCGAAAAGGCTAGAGCAGAGGGGGCTCTATCAAGATAGAGACCAACCAAACCTATGCCAGCAACCGCCAGCAGCTGCCTTCTAGTTAATAGTGCGTTACGGGAATCAACGCTAATTTTCTCTGACATATCGATAGGAATTATAACATTTATATATAAAAAAGTCAAAAGATTGATTTAACTCATCAACAGAGGTACAATAGCGGGGTAAATATTAAGCAGTTTGGGTATAAATCCTCCTGGTTATCTCCGTGCAGGAATAATTGGGTCAGCCCAGACGGTGAGAAAGGATTCATCACTTGGCTACCACTAATGTAGACATCAAAGAACTATTAAAATCCGGCGCGCATTTTGGCCATAGCGCCAGCCGCTGGCACCCTAAAATGGCGCCCAATATTCATAGCAAGCGCGATGGCAACCATGTTATAGACCTAACCAAAACCGTAGAAGGCCTAGATAAGGCCCTAGCATTCATAACTGATACAACAGCCGCCGGCAAACAAGTTTTACTTGTCAGTACAAAGCGCCAGGCCAAAGACAAGGTTAAAGAGGTAGCCCTAGCCACTGGCATGCCCTATGTAACCGAGCGTTGGCTGGGTGGCATGCTTACCAACACCGCTACTATCGGTGGGCGAATAAAACATCTTAAAGATATAGAAACCCGAATGGCCAGTGGCGAGCTTGCGGCCAAATACGGCAAGCTAGAGGTTCAACGCTACCAAGAAGAGATCGAATCTATGAACCATCTCTACGGCGGCATTAAAGAAATGGCCGCCAAACTTGGCGCAGTGTTTGTGGTAGATGTTTTAACCGACGACATCGCCGTAAAAGAGGCTATCAAACTAAAAACCCCGGTAGTGGCTCTAATAGACACCAATGCTGATCCTGGTGTAGCTACCTATCCCATTCCGTGTAACGATGACGCCACCAAAACTATCAACTTAGTTCTAGATTATGTCCAAGCCGCTATCGAGGCCGGCAAAGGCAAAGTTAAAAAAGAAGTAGTCGATAAAACCGAAACCCCAGAGGCTACCGAACCCAAAACCGACGAGGCACCAGAGGCCAAGGAGATCGAAACCGATAAAACTCCCGCCCCAGCCCCGGTCCAGGAACCGGTAAGAGGGAATGGCTAAAATGACAGATATATCAATCGACGAGATTAAAAGACTACGAGAATTAACCGGCGTGGGCATTACTGACGCCAAAGCCGCATTGGTAGAATCCAAGGGCGATTTTGACAAGGCCCTATCCGAAATGCGCAAAAAAGGCCTAACCAAGGCCGAAAAGCGCGGCGAGCACGAGGCCCGGGCCGGGCTAATTGGTAGTTACGTGCACGATGGTCGTATCGGCGTACTGCTAGAAGTTAACTGCGAAACCGATTTTGTAGCCAAAACCGACGAATTTAAAGAGTTGGTTAAAGATTTGGCGCTGCATATTGCCGCCAGCTCACCAGAATTTGTCAGCATCGATGATATCCCAGCCAGCGTCCGCAAAGAAGCAGAAGCCGAATATGCCGATAAAGCTAAGGCCGGCGGCAAGCCCGCCGATATGGTTAAAAAAATTGTAGAAGGCCAAGTGGCCAAGCATTTTGCCGAAAAATGCCTACTAGACCAGCCCTTTGTTAAAAACCCCGATGTTACAGTGGGGGACTACGTAAAAGAACACATTGCCAAACTGGGCGAAAACATCGTGGTCCGTCGCCAAACCCGCATGGTGCTCGGCGAAGTAAACTAGCATAATTTAACAGAGGTCCAACCTTGGAAAAAACAAGGAGTTTTTTGTAAAAACTACTAAGTTTTACCGCTTTTTTTCCAAGGTTGGACCTCTTGATTGATTAATAAGCATAAACGTGCTATAATACCAACATGTCTGAAAAAAGAATAAAGAATACCAGAGATCGTTTAGCAGCCACTACACTTGCGGGAGCATTGGCAATGTCTATGTTGGGTGAACTAAAAAGCGCACCGACGGCATCAGCTGCCTTAAACGAGACTATTGCGGTCGAAACCCCAGCATCGGCGATTAAGCAGGCAGAGACCCATCTCAAAGGGTTAGAGCTTAAGATTAAGCGCCTGAGCGACGCTGGATCCAGCGAAGCTATGGTGTATTCGCGCACAACTAAAAATGGCCATAGATATAACGAATACGTCTTTACACATAAACGTATTGATGGTCAGGGTCACCCTGTTTACGATAGTTTTTCGGCTGAAGAGCCTGTAAACAATCCAAAATCGAAAAAGCTGCAAGCCCCTACGTTAAGCTATTTTATTACCGGAATGCCGCATGCTAACTGGAAGAACGGTGATGGTTTTGTCAATTTCATGTCACTGACCCACACAAATGCCCCAAATGCCCATTATGAACTGTTCCAGGCTTTGGACGGCGATTTTACAGGTGGCATAAGTTACAATCTTAGCCAAAACGGACGCAACACAACTGGTTCTGGGCAGGTTAGCCAGTATCTTGATGCCTATACCAGCCAAGCCAGAAGCATTGTTGCCGAAGCCAACAACCAATAGCTCCTAAAGCGGAGCATTATAAGTTTTGGGAAATGAAAAAGGCGGGGCGACGCGCCTAAAATGCGCATCGAGCCGCCGCCCAGCTCTAGTTTACTGTTTGTAAAACTAGAGCTGGGACTTCGAACGCTTGGGAGAATTGAGGTTAGTCGTCCTCGGTGTCGGGAAGGTTAAGGACTTTCCAAACAAAGAACGCGAACGCCCCAACGATGCCTCCCAGGACGAATCCTGCCATGAACTTCTTCATCTTGCATCTCCTCCGTTCTGGCTACCAGGTCGACTTGTGTGCCTTTGCCTGAGCTTGCAGGTCCTTCTTGGCGCTCCGATCGTCCCAAATGACTGCGATCAGAAATGCCATCAGACCTAGGGCTAAAACTCGCTTCTTCACGGCTTTTTCTCCTCTTCAGTCGATTTTTATGGTCAGACGGCGCCTGAGCCAGTGAAATCCTCTGGAGCACCATTCGGGGGCTGCAATGCAACCCCCAATCACCATCCACACGAATTCCGTTAAGCCTTTTTTCGTTTTCACCCTGGCTCCCTTCGCGATCTTGGTAAACTTTAGGGGGACGATTAGGTAAACAGGCCATTCGGCGTCCAAGGTCTCTCCGAATAAAGGTACACGCCGAAGCGTACACCTTTATGTTGGGGCCTCAACGATTGGCAAATTATATAACCTTAACGCCATTTATGCAATCTGTTAGAATATCTCTATTATTAGCGACGTAATCATAGCCATAAACTTATGAGTCCCACACAGCCAATACCCGAAACTAAAACCAAGTTGGCGGCCGCTACCGCCCATTTAAAAGAAGAGCTGGGCAAACTGCGTACCGGCCGGGCTCACCCCAGTATGTTGGACGGAATTATAGTGCAGGCTTATGGCACACCTATGCCGCTTAAAGCCGTTGCCGGGGTTACTACGCCGGAGGCCACTTTGCTACAAATTACCCCTTTTGATCCGGC
>JAYSLE010000003.1:0-5552 GCA_043725845.1 Candidatus Saccharimonadota bacterium | reverse complement strand
CGCTTTGCATTGTTCGAACTGGGCAAAGGCCACAATAAAATGCACGCCGAGGACGGGGAAGAAAAAGTCCCCAAAGAGTTCAATATGCTAGCCGGTGTTGTTGCTGCAAAAGAGGGTGCGATATCTAAGGACTCGGGGGCTGCATTTTACCAAGCAAAAGCCTACCTAGATTTTCTAGGTAAAAAGTTAGGAGTTACTTTTAAATACGATTCGCTTGAGCAAGCACAAGATTACCCAGTGGCCAAACCTTACGATTTTAAAAGATCGGCAGCAGTCAACGTTGCCGAAACCGGCACAGGGGTAGGAATGGTGGGTGAATTTAGACCCGAGGTCGTCCGTGGCCTAAAACTACCTGGTTTTACGGCTGGCTTTGAAATCGGAATCGAAGAATTATTATCAAGCCTAGCAAAGCAAGCTTCATATCAAACTTTGCCTAAGTACCCAAAGGTCGAGCAAGATATCACTCTCGCTGCACATAACAGTGTTAGTTATGTTGAATTGGCCCAAGCCGCCAAAGAAATTTTGGAAAATATTAAGCCAGACGGTACTATATATACTTTTGAGCCTTTGGGTATTTATCAGAAAAGCAAAGATACAAAGAACTTTAGTTTTAGATTGAGTATAAGTTCTTATAACAAAACCCTAAAGGCTGAAGAAGTAAACAGTTTGCTAGATAATCTGGCAAAAGAATTAAAAGATAAAATAGGAACCGAAAGGATTTAGGGTTTTACATGGCAGGAATTGTTAAGCGGGCAGGTTGGATAGCTTTAGCCCTTTTATTTGTAGTGACTGGTCTGGGTGTAGGCATATATGGCTTCTGGCAAGCCACGCACCAAAAAAGCAGCACGCCAAATTCTAGCCAGGCAGCAGCCGATAACAACAACATTACTTGTAAAGGAGGAAACGCAGTGAACGAGCCAACAGGAAAACTAGCCGGAACTAAATTGGTCGGGTTTACACCAGTTAAAAGTACAGATATATTGCAGTGCACGGATTTGAAGGTGGGTAGCGGGGCGGTGGTCAAAGCGGATTCCAAGATCACCGCTAACTATACCGGAGCAGTCGCAGCTACTGGTGTGGTGTTTCAGAGTTCTTTGGATAACGGTGGGCAGCCTTTTACCACAACTTTAACGCAGGTTATACCGGGCTGGACAACTGGGATCCCGGGTATGAAAGTAGGCGGAGAACGTCGTCTGCTTATTCCGGCAGCCTATGCTTACGGAGCCAACCCGCCACCCGGGTCTGGAATTCCGGCTAATGCTGACTTGGTTTTTGATATAACCCTTTTGGCTGTTCAATAACCCCCTTTTGCTGACAAAAACACAATATATAGCGCTATTGACTATCGCTTGCACACTAGCTATATTTAGTTAAGCACGCAACCATTGTTCTAGCGTCAAACAAAAATTTAAAGGAGGGATTCGGATAATGACCAAAAATATTACTATCTTTACGACCAATACCTGCAGCTACTGCGGAATGGTTAAAAAGTTTCTGGACATTAAAGGGCAGAAGTATGATGTTGTAAATTTGGACGATAATCCTGAGCGTCAAGCCGAGGCCTTAAGCATGAGCGGCGCCCTTACTGTTCCAATTACAATTGTTACTAAGCACGATGACTCTCAAGAAGTTATTGTTGGATATAATCTATCGCGTTTAGCGCCTGCCATAGCGTAGACTTTTACGTATGGACGAAAACAAGACGACGGCAAAGCCCCGAGGCACCCGCGAGGCTCCGCATGATCTTATTATCATTGGGGCTGGTCCAGCGGCTCTGAGCGCCGCCCTTTATACCGCACGCGAGGATATTAATACCATTCTTATCGAAAAGGGAGCTATTGGTGGGCTAGCGGCGGTTACCGACTGGGTAGATAACTACCCAGGCTTTGCTAAAGGTATTGCTGGGCTGGAATTATCAGATGCTATGCAAACTCAAGCCGAACGTTTTGGGGCTCAAATTATGCTCGACGAAGTTACTTCTATCTCAATCGATGGAAAGTTAAAAAAAATCAAACTGGCCATAGACGGTGAAGTCTATGCCAAGGCTGTATTGGTCTGCACCGGCAATGATTACCGTAAAATCGGTGTTCCGGGCGAGGCAGAGTACTATGCCCGCGGCGTACACTACTGTGCTACCTGCGATGGTGCTTTTTACCGTGATAAGAAACTAGTTGTGGTGGGTGGCGGTAATTCGGCTGTTCAGGAGGCAATGTTTTTAACCAAATTTGCCAGCCATATAGATCTATTGGTGCGCGGGCCAAAATTTAGGGCCAGCCAGGTGCTGGTTGATGAGCTAAATACTAAGCACACCGATAAAATTACGGTGCACTTTAATACATCAACAGACGAGATTGTTGGTGCTGACGCCAAAGTGGTAAAAGTAATCGGTACCGATAAAAACACATCTAAAAAAGTAGAGTTTGTTACGGACGGTGTTTTTGTGTTTGTCGGGCTAGATCCGAATACCGGGTTCCTAGAAGGCAGCGGCGTAGAGCTGGACCACAATCATTTTATAAAGTCCGACCTACAGCTCATGACCAACGTACCGGGTGTATTTGTGGCCGGTGATGTTAGAAGCGGTGCCACCCAGCAAATTGCCAGTGCCACTGGCGAGGGAGCCACCGCGGCTCTGATGATTAGGGAATACCTAAAAGAAAACTACACCGAATAGTTGGTAAAGACTTGGTACTTAGCCATATGGTGCAGTGCTATAATTGAGTCAGTACTAATTATAGAGGGAGAACATGAAAAAGAACTTACAAATGCCATTAATTATATTAGTAATTTTAGTGGTAGCGGTTGGCGGTGGATTGGCGTTAAGTCACAAAAGCAAAAAAGCCGATAATTCTAGCACTAACTCCGATACTACCAATGCCACGTCGGCATACTCCAACAATAGCTCATCAACTAGTGCTTCAAAAGAAACAACCAACCCAAGCCCAAATCCGGTAGCGGCGACGACCGACAAAGTTAGTATTACTAATTTTGCATTCTCCGCGGCAAAAATTAGCGTAAAAATGGGCACCAAAGTAACTTGGACGAATAACGATTCGGTTGCTCATACTGTAACCGCCGATTCCGGAACTGGTCCAAAAAGCGATAACATCAGCCCGGGCGGAACCTTCAGCTACACTTTTGATACAGTTGGCACCTTTGCTTACCACTGCAACATTCACCCAGACATGAAAGGCTCGGTTACTGTTACACAGTAGATACTTGTTTATTTAGCTTGGTGTTTTTGAAAGCGGTCTGGATAGTCGGTACAAATATCTACATCGAATCTAAATGCTTTTAAGAGTCTTACATAAAACGGACTGTTAACCGTGTAAAGGCGTATTTTAATTTTATTTCGTTTAGCAAACCAATAAATAAGTGGATTGAACATTCGGTAATTCAGGGTCAACCCATATAGACCATTTTGTCGGATAAACCGCAGAGTATCTACTGGATGCCAGGAGGTGGCAGCATATATCTTTAAGCCTTGGCGGCGCTGGATAAGATCAATGAGCACATTGTGTCTAAAAGAGGTAATCGATATATCGGCTTTGTCGAACTTGTCTAGTAACTTTAAAACTCCATCAGAAAGGTAAAAATCCTTAATTTCTAGCATTGCCGGCGTATCCTTGAGGATTTTTAGCGCTTCTTCAACAGTTGGTATTCTATAGCCACCGTGTGTTTTAACTTTATTTATTTGGGCAAGATTCATATCAAAAATCTGGGATGCTTTGCCAGTCATTTTAACTAGGCTGCTATCGTGGTGGACTACTGGAACGCCGTCCTTGGTGGTCCAAACGTCAAATTCAACCACGTCTACCCCCAAATCAATAGCTTTTTGGATAGACTCTAAAGTATTCTCGGCAATAAGCCCACGGGCCCCGCGGTGGCCGATTATTAACATAACAACTAGTGTACAATTATAATCAGTAAAAAGGAGAATATATGGCTGATTTTAATCAAGTCCTAGACCCGGGTGACTATCAAAACGGCGTTGTTAATACTGTTGTTGAAGTTTCCAAAGGCTCTACCATGAAAATTGAATGGGACCGCCAGCGCGCGGCTTTTGTATTGGACCGTGTAGAACCAATAATTTTTGCTAAGCCAGTTAACTACGGTTTTATACCCGGAACACTAGACGAAGACGGAGACGAACTAGATACGCTAATTGTGACCGACGATCCTATCCCGATGGGGGTGTGGCTAAAAGCCAAGATTATTGGCATTTTAAATTTTGAAGATGACGGCGAAGGTGACCATAAAGTTGTTGTGGTCCCGGCCGACAATCGTCACACAGGCGATAGTGTAAATTCTTTGGAAGATTTAGGGGAGCGCTGGAAGCAACAAATAGAGCATCATTTTGCCCACTACAAAGACTTATACAAACCCGGCAGCACCAAGGTTCTGGGTTGGGGCGACATAGAAGAGGCTAAAAAAATAGTCGCCGAATCCATCGACCGTGCCAAGAGCTAAAGATCTTATCTCTATCTAGTTGCGTCATTGCCTGTCACCTCATATAATGTAGGGCATAGAACTAATGCTTAAATAAAGGGGTGGGACGGTCTAATGAAAACTAAAATTGCAATAAATGGGTTTGGACGGATTGGCCGTAACGCCTTTAAGGTGGCTTTTGAGCGAGACGATTTAGAAATTGTTGCGGTTAACGACTTAACTGATACCAAAACCCTTGCACATCTATTAAAACACGATAGCAATTATGGGGCTTACGGACACAGTGTCGATTTTGACGATGCCAATCTGATTGTAGAAGGCCAAAAAATCCAAGTCTTGGCCCAAAAAGATCCAGCTGCTTTGCCTTGGGGCGATCTTGGCGTAGAGGTAGTAATTGAATCCACTGGCTTTTTTGTAGATCCGGCTAAAGCTAACGCCCACATTGGTGCCGGAGCAAAAAAAGTTATCATTAGTGCACCGGCTAAGGGCGAGGGCGCCGAAACAATTGTAATCGGTGTTAACGAAGATAAACTGGCAACCGCCGGACCGATTATTAGCAATGCATCTTGTACCACTAACTGCATTACACCGGTAGCTGCGGTTATCGAAGATAATTTTGGTATAGAAAAGGCCATGATGACTACCGTGCACAGCTATACCGCCAGCCAGGTTTTGCAAGATGCACCGGCCAAAGACCTACGAGAGGCACGAAGTGCCGCAGTTAACATTGTTCCTACCACCACCGGTGCCTCTATTGCCGCGGCTAAAGCTTTGCCGGCGTTAGAGGGTATTTTTGGTGGTATGAGTATTAGAGTTCCCACCCCCGTAGTTAGTCTTAGTGATTTCGCGATTGTTACTAAAAGAGACGTTACCGCCGAGGAGGTAAATGAGGCCTTTAAAAAAGCCGCCGCCGACCCTTATTTTCAGGGCGTACTTGCAGTTAGTGAAGAAGAACTAGTCAGCACCGATTATATTGGTAACAGTCACTCGGCTATCATCGATCTAAAACTTACCAATGTTGTTGGCGGGAATCTACTAAAAGTGGTTGCCTGGTACGACAACGAATGGGGCTATTCTAACCGTTTAGTAGAGCTAGTTGCCGACAC
>JAYSLE010000002.1:0-6363 GCA_043725845.1 Candidatus Saccharimonadota bacterium | reverse complement strand
GCCCCCCCGCCATTGCCCGCGGACCCTATGCTACCAACCTCGGCAATGACCGAACCGGTAATAATAACACCTACACCAAGCCCGTTGGCTAGCTCGATGACATCTTCTCAGCCTAACCAAACTACACCACTGCCGGGCCAGCACACGCTTTTAGACCCAACTGCCCATCAGCCGGCGCTCAGTGCACCATTCACGGCCAATACTGAGCCGGAATGGGTAGACCCTTATAACACTGTACCTATTGATCCGCTAAGTGGTGGCGGCGATCACCGTGCAGATGGCTTTTTTGGCCACGCCGGCATGGTAGCTCCGCCGCAGCAACAGCCAACCGCACCGGCTGCACCTCCACCATCGCTTAATCAACTAGAATCGCCAATTGGGCAACTCCCAACCCCGACAATGCCAGCCATGCCTAGTTATGCACCGCCGTCCGCACCCGAGGATGTAAAGCCACTAGTCGGAGCAGTTTTGCCAGTACCCGGGGCAACACCTCTGGTGGGTGGTGTAGATAATGCCCGCAGCGCGGTTGAAAACGCGCTGGCGTCTGTTCCGTTTGACCCGGCCTTTGCCCAGCCGGTCGTATCTCTTAACGCTCAGCCAGTTGCTGTAGATTTGCATATGCCCCCAGCTGGCCCTACAGCAATGGGGACTACATCGCCGATTCCTCCGCCGAATCAGCCGTCTCAAGGTGCACAAACCCCAAGTTTAGTTTTGCCTACAAACGGAGCAATTCCGGCTACTCCGGCAGATTTAGCCCCACCAGCTCCGCCGCCTATGCCGCCGCCGTTGCCGATGGCTTCTAATCCCGGCGTAATAATTCCAAACCTGCCTCAACCTCCCGCCTAAAGGCTTAATGTTCAATGGACAAATGTTCAATGTTCAATGAATAGCTAATGCTATTAATGCATTAAATTATTGCTGCATTCACTCGTTCATTAGTCCGCTTGTCCATTTGTTCATTGCCCTATACTAGGGCTGATGGACGGGATATTACTTGTTGATAAGCCAGTCGGAATTTCTAGTTTTGGAGTGGTTTCTAAGATTCGCTGGATTATTAAAGATGCTACCGGCCAGAGAATCAAGATTGGCCATACCGGGACGCTTGATCCTCTGGCCAGCGGTCTGATGATTCTGGTTTTGGGCAAGTACACCAAGCGGGCGGGGGAGTTTAGCGGCATGGATAAGACTTACGAGGCGGAAATAACTCTAGGAAAAATCAGTGCAACCGGTGACGCCGAAGGACCAATCACCGAATATAGCCAAATACCAAATACCAATAGCCAAATACCATCACAAAGTGATATTGAGGCTGTTTTAAAGGCTTTCGAGGGCAAAATAAGCCAAATGCCGCCTGCACACAGCGCCAAGAAGATAGACGGCCAGAGGGCCTATAAACTGGCAAGAGCCGGCAAAGAAGTAAAATTGCAACCTAAGGAGGTTACAATTTACGAATTAAGAATAACGAATTACGAATATCCGAAGGTAAAGTTTATCGCTCAGGTCTCATCTGGTACATATATCCGGTCGCTGGCAGAGGATGTAGGGGAAAAGCTGGGCACCGGCGCCTATCTATCCGCCCTCCGCCGCACCTCTGTTGGTAAGTACGAACTTAAGGACTCAGTGCAGCTCGAAAACTTGGATTTACATCATCTGATTGCTCACCTTAAGACAGGGGTTGTAAAATAGGCTGGATTTTGCTATAATTGGGGTCAACTGATGATAACTAGTGAGAAAAAGGCTAAGATCACCTCTGATCTGGCTGCCCACAAAACTGATACCGGTTCGCCAGCTGTTCAGGTTGGAATAATGACCGAGCGCATTGCTGAATTGACTGCGCATCTAAAGGTTAATAAGAAAGATTTTGCTGCTCGCCGAGGCCTGTTGCAGCTGGTTGGTAAGCGCAAAAGACACCTTAAATATATTGCCCAAAAAGACGGCCAGGAGTACTTAACTCTTATAAAAAAACTCGGCATTAGACGCTAAGCGCCCAGACTACTGTTCTCAATAGGTGAGAACGCAAGCTTGTGCACATTAGAACTAACAAAGCGTTCGCGCTCAGAGACTCAGATATATCGCTAAGGGACTAACCCTAGCACAAGCGGCATATATTTGTACCCTGGACATGAACGTTTTAAGAGGAAGGAATCTCCAAAATAATGGGAGAAACAATAAATCCGTTTGGTAAAAAGATAATTAAAGTAAGCACCGACTTTTGCGGCCGGGAGCTTAGTTTAGAAGTAGGGCGTGTAGGTTTTAGAAGCAGCGCCTCAGTTTTGGTGCGCTACGGCGACACCGTTGTGCTGGGCACGGCTATGGTCAGCCCCGAATCTGTTAAGGGCATGGATTATTTCCCGCTAAGCATTGATTACGAAGAAAGATTTTATGCAGCCGGCAAGATTAGCGGCAGCCGTTTTATTAAGCGCGAGGGCCGCCCCAGCGACGACGCCGTACTAATCGGCCGATTGATTGATCGCCCAATCCGCCCGTTGTGGCCCAAGGGCTACCGACACGAAGTGCAGGGTGTGGCTAGCATGCTGAGCCTGGACCCAGAATTTAGACCCGATGCCATTGCCATGATCGCCATGAGCGCCGCCTTTATGCTTACCGGTGTACCGTTTGATGGGCCTATAGCAGGGGTGCGTGTAGGCTTGGTAGATGGCAAGCCCAAGGCTTTTGCCAGCCTAGAAGAATTAGAAACTGGCGATTTAGACCTAGTAGTCGCTGGTACAAAAGACGGCGTAATGATGGTAGAAGCTGGAGCTAGCGAAGTTAGCGAGGCCACTGTTGTAGAAGCCATTGAATACGCTTACAAAATTATTCAACCGGCCATCGAACTGCAGAATGAACTAGCCAAAAAAGTTGGAGTGACCAAACAAGAATACCAATTGGTTTTGCCCGAAGAAGCTATTCAGACCAAGGTTGATAAGTGGTTAGAAGGCAAACTGGGCAAAGGCCTGCGCGCGCCGTATCCAGAGCGAAACGATCTGGTGGGCGACCTACGAGTCCAAATGCACGAGGCTTTTGAAAAAGAGCTGGGCGACGATTTTGCCGCCGCCAAAGCCGATTACAATGAAGCCTTTCAGATGGCTCTGCATAAAGACGTGCGAGCCGGCATCATCAAAGACAGCACTCGGCCCGATGGGCGCAAACTGGACGAAATCCGCCCGCTTTCTAGCGAAGTTAGTCTGCTGCCACGCGCTCACGGATCTAGCCTATTTACCCGCGGTCTAACCCAGGCTCTAAATGTGGTAACATTGGCCCCGCTAAGCTATTCCCAGATGATAGATACCATGGAACGAGAAGGCGATAGACGTTATTTTCATCACTATAACGCCCCTGGCTACACAGTTGGCGAAGTCCGCCGCCTAGGATCGCCTGGCCGCCGAGAAATTGGCCACGGTTACCTGGCCGAACGCGCACTTAGTGCCGTTTTGCCGGCCGAAGCCGAGTTTCCGTACACTATGCGATCGGTTACCGAGATAATGAGTCAAAACGGCTCTACCAGCATGGCGGCGGTATGTTCTAGCTGTTTAGCGCTGATGGACGCCGGTGTTCCACTTAGCGCCCCAGTTAGCGGCATTGCTATGGGTTTAATGAAAGAAGGGGATAAACACTTTATTATGAGTGATATCGCCGACGCCGAAGATTTTGCCGGAGATATGGACTTTAAAGTCGCCGGTAGCGCCAAAGGTATTACTGCCCTACAAATGGATATGAAAGTTCACGGTTTGCCGGTTAGCGTGCTAAAAGAGGCACTAGACAAAGGTAAGGTTGGCCGAGCGGCAATTTTGGAGCACATGCTAACCACTTTGCCTGGTCCTAAGAAAGAGATGAGCCCCTATGCACCGCGGGTTGAGGCGATTCAAATTAACCCCGAGAAAATCCGCGAGGTTATTGGTAAGGGCGGGGAAACCATCAATAAAATTATTGCCGAAACCGGAGCCGAAATTGATATTAAAGACGACGGTACAGTAATGATTGCCAGCCCCAATGGCGCCAGCATAGAAGAGGCCATTCGTATCATTAGAAACATTACGGCCGAGCCAGAGGTTGGCAAAATATACGAAGATTGCCGAGTGGTTTCCGTGCTAGATTTTGGCGCATTTGTAGAGATTATGCCGGGCAAAGAAGGCTTGGTGCACGTATCAGAAATGAAAGAAGAACGAGTAGATAAGCCCGGCGACGTGGTAAAAGAAGGCGACCACGTAACCGTTAAACTGGTAGCCATAGACGACCGCGGCCGGCTTCAGCTAAGCATGAAAGCAGCCCAGCGCGAACTAAACGATAAAGGGAGTGGGAATAAAGATGGCAAAGAAAAATAAGCCGGCGTGGGAGAAAAAGTTTATGAATAGCTGGCCAATGCTATTTGGTTTTGCCCTAATTTTGCTGGCCATTGCTTACGGTTTTGCCAGCTGGGCAATTGATTCGGGCAACTGGATCCACTATCTGTTAACCATTGTATTTTTGATCTGGGCCGCTAAGGAAATTAAACGCGGCGTTAAGGTTTTACTACACAAATAGATCCCAACATATGGTAAAGAACCCGTCCAAAGTTCAGCGTCTTGAACAGATCAAGGCAGATATAATCAAAAACAATATCTGCCCAGATTTGGCCAAAACGGCCACGCAACTTGTATTTGGTGATGGCAGTGTAGATGCTGACATTGTCTTTATCGGCGAAGCGCCGGGTAAGAACGAAGATTTGCAGGGGTTGCCTTTTGTAGGTGCGGCCGGCAAGTTTTTAAACGAGATGCTGGCTAGTATTGGCCTGAGTAGGGACGATGTATATATAACTAACATTGTTAAATATCGCCCGCCGGATAACCGCGACCCGCTGCCAGAAGAAAAGCAGGCCTTCTTGCCTTATTTGCAGGCCCAGCTAGAGGTTATTAAGCCAAAATTGGTGGCCACACTTGGTCGACACAGTATGGATAGCCTGTTGCCGGGTTTACAAATTAGCCAGGTCCATGGCCAACCCAAAAGATATAAAGGACAGGTGTATTTGCCGCTATTCCATCCCGCAGCCGCCTTATACAACGGAGGTCTACGTCAGACCCTAATAGACGATTTTGCAAAAATCCCAGCGATTTTAGCAAAAATTTAACTAATGAAATTCAATATTAAATCACTAGGAGGTCCGACCTTGGATAAAACAAAGAGTTTTCTGTAAAAGACAACTCAAGTTTTACCTATTTTTATCCAAGGTCGGACCTCACAACGAAAGGAAAATATGAATCCAAAAAACAATCAACAAAATAAACCACAGCCTAACAGACAGTCAGGTACCTCCGGCGGTCGGACCGGTCAGTCTCCAAACAGACAGAGTTCACCTAGACCTAACAACAGAGGAAACACTGGGCAAGGCAAGCAAGGCAACTCTCAGCGTGGCCGCACAATGACCACTTCGACAGGCAGAAATGTCAGCCGCGGCGCGGCTATTCGCGCCCAAAAAATGGCTGTTCAAGACGCTAACCGGGTTGCTAACCAATACTTAGACGCATCGACAAAAGCCGGAGACAACTCCGGCGAATCTGCCAAGCGCGGCCCTTCGACTGGCCCCAGGACCGGCCGAGCGAACGTAATAGATGACAGCCCGCGCCTTAAGGTTATCGGCCTGGGCGGTATGGACGGAATCGGCTCCAAAAACTTGATCGTAGTTGAATATCGAAACGATGCCCTAGTTATTGATTGCGGCAACGATCTTAGCGTAGATTTGCCCGGCATTAACTATGCTATTGCCGATACAACATACCTAGATACCATCAAACCCAAAGTAAAGGCCTTTGTGATAACCCACGGCCACCTAGATCATATTGGTGGCTTGGCGCACATTTTGCCTAAATATAACGTGCCAGTTTACGGCAGCCGCTTTACGATTGGCCGGGTAGAAGAAATTTTTGAAAATTTCGGTCTGCCGCTGCCCGATGGCTTTGAGCTTAAAACCGTCATCATGAACGAGGACACCCACGAACGGCTAAAAATTGGCGAATTTTTCATCGAACTAGTACGCGTAACTCACGCTATCCCCGGTAGCACGCTAGTTGTCGTAGACTCACCAGCTGGACGCATCATAAATACCGGCGACTTTAGGCTAGACCCCAACCCACTAGATGGCCGCTTAACTGATTTTGATCGTTTAAAACAGTTAGGCAACGAGGGTGTTCTAGCTCTACTAAGCGAAAGTACTAACACCGAACGCATGGGACGCACACCAAGCGAAAGTGTATTAGAGAAGAGTTATGTAGACATTATGGCCGCTGCCCCGGGCCGAATTTTTGTGGCTATTTTTTCTACCAACGTTAATCGTATCCAAATGATAGTTAATGCCGCCGTACTACACGGCCGCAAGGTCGCTCTAGATGG
>JAYSLE010000001.1:0-6526 GCA_043725845.1 Candidatus Saccharimonadota bacterium | reverse complement strand
CAATATTCGGGAAATGTATAGCATTAGCCACTTGGACCATTCCAAGCTCGATAACTACTGGGCGTAGCTGTTCTACGGCTCTGGCTCCGCCGGTTAGGTCGGTGCTGTAGCTTACAAAGCTAACTGGCTTATCGCTCCATTCTGGACCGACCCAATCCAAGGAGTTCTTAAGTAGGGCAGTAGGGCCATGGTTGTATTCGGCTACAAGTAGTAAAACGGCATTGCTTTTGCCAACGCGCTCGGCCCAGGCTTTACCATCGGGGCTAACGTAATCTTGGTTGTTCCTTTTCATGGCAAAAGGGCTCACTGGTTCGTTATAAAAGGGCAAATTAAGTGTAGCGGCATCTACAAAATCAACCTCTAGCTGGCTTTCGGTGGCTTGTTTTTGTACCCAATCGGCAACTTTTTTCCCGCGACTTTCGGACCGCGCACTACCTAAAATAATCATTAATTTCATGCCTTACCCCTGTATTTGTCTCCCCATATTGCCATGGTTTTAAGAATGGGAATAAGGTCTTTGCCTTTGTTCGTAAGCGTATAGTCGACACGCGGTGGAACCTCGGCAAAACATTTTCTAGTAACAATTTTCTTTTCTTCTAGCTCTACCAGGCGCTGTGAAAGCGTTCTAGGGCTAATGCCGGCTAGTTTATTTTCAAGCCCCGAAAATCGCATAGGGCCATTGGCTAGCTCCATGATGATTAAGGCTGTCCACTTATTGCCAACAATAGACAAAGCCTCGGCCACGCAGCCGGGGTGTTTTTCGATTTTAGGATTATTTAATACTTTAACTTGCATAGTAACTTTACCTAGTATAGTATTGATAAGTACATCACTATATAAAGTATAGCAAAGGATTAAAAAATGCCAACAGCAATAACAAGTATCAAATTAAGCACCAAGTTCTCAATACCAGCCTCGGATTCCAAAGTTGAAGGAGCTAAGCGAGCTCTAGAGGCCAATGGTTTTAAGGTAAAGGTTGTGGACAATCTGGACCAAGCCAAAGCGGAGGTGGAAAAACTAATTCCTAGTAAAGCAGAAGTTTTTACCGCAACCAGCGTTACTTTAGACAATGCTGGTTTGACCGAAGAGCTCAACTCTAGCAAATATCAATCTGTTCGAGAAAAGTTTATGCCACTGTATGGCGACCCATCAAAGGCGGTAGAAATGCGGCGGATTGGTTCAGGAGCCGATTATGCCGTAGGCAGTGTGCATGCAGTAACTGAAGATGGGCAAGTGGTAGTGGCCTCGGCATCCGGTAGTCAGTTACCCAACTATGTTTACGGCGCCAGTAATGTGATTTGGGTAGTAGGGGCGCAGAAAATTGTCTCTAACCTAGACGAGGCACTAGAACGGGTAGAGGATTATACATTTCACCTTGAAAATGAGAGGGCACTTAAAGCTTACGGGGTAAATTCCTCTTTAAATAAGATTTTGATTTATCGTAAAGAAACTACCAGCAGAGTAACAATTGTACTTGTAAAAGAGGCGGTTGGATTCTAGCGACCTTATTTAGTCGGCTCAAGTTATAATTAGAGGGTTATGTTACCGCTGCGAGAGGTGGAAGTTCGTTACCTAAAAGCAATAGGCTTAGTAAGTGTGCTTTGCGTGGCCTTGTTTATTGTTCGAGCATTGGCAATCGGCAATACTAGTTTTGTTTTTGTGCCAGAAAACTTGGCGCTGGCCTGGCTAGCTTTGGCATTTGCTTGGGCGTTGAGCAGACAACTTAAAGAGCAGCGCTGGACCAGCTGGCAAAACGTGTCATTAAGCGTACTGTGGCTACTTTTTTTGCCAAACACTTGGTACGTTTTAACTGATTTTGTACACATATTCCAAGGCGGCCAAATTAGCCAGATATATGATATTGCTATGATAACCACCCTGGTGTTTGCCGGCTTTGCACTGGGTTTTGCCAGTTTACTAATTGTTCACAAAGAGTTTTTAAAGCGCTGGAGTAAGCAGCAATCTATGGGGGCGGTGACTATCATTTTATTGTTGGCCAGCTTTGCTATCTATTTGGGCCGGGATCTACGTTGGAATACCTGGGACGTAGTTACTAATCCTGGCGGTATAATTTTGAACGTTTCCGATAGGGTTATCGACCCGTTTGGACACCCCCGGGCGGTAAACGTAACAGGTTTATTTTTTATCCTACTCAGTGTTTTATATCTGGCAATTTGGCAATTGTTTAACCCAAAGCACTCGTCTAACTCCGACGCCACGTCTACATAACGTGGGTCGGAGCCCCGACCGAAGCGTCGGGGGAAGTTACAGTTCCTGCTATCATATCTTAATGATGCAGGAGTTAGAGCAGGCACTTAAAGCCGCTGCCAAAAAGCTATTCAATTCTGAGGCGGAGGTAGAACTAACCCGGCCCGAGGAGCAGTTTGGCGACTTTGCCAGCAATATAGCCCTGCAATTGGCAAAAAAAGAAGCCAAAAATCCACGCGAGGTTGCCGAGGTGCTGGCCGCCGAAATGAAAAATACTCCGGGTGTAGCCGATGTAACTGTGGCTGGTCCAGGCTTTTTAAATATTAAACTAACGGATGAAAAGCTGGTTCAAGCTATAGAGAGTTCCAACAATCTACTCAAGCCCTTAGCCGGCCAAGAAATCCTGGTAGAATTTGGCGATCCAAACCCCTTTAAAGAAATGCACATTGGGCATTTGTATTCCTACATTGTCGGCGATGCAGTCTCTAGTCTGCTTGAAACCAGTGGAGCAACCGTTAAACGGCTTAGCTACCACGGCGATGTTGGCCTACATGTGGCCAAAGCCATTTTTGGTCTTCAAGAATTAGACAAAGATAATAGCCAGGGCGGCGGGGCAGATGCTATAGATAGAGAGAATTTTTTGGGCAAAGCCTATGCCTACGGAGCCGAAAAGTATGAAAACGACGAGTCCGCCAAGAGCCAGATCGACGAAATTAATCAGCATATTTATCAAAAAGACGATCTAGCTATCAATGATCTGCACAAAAAGGGTGTTGATCTAAGTTTTGACTACTTTGATAAGGTGCTTGGTCTGTTAAATATCAAGAACGACAGGCGCTACCTAGAGAGCCAAACGTTATCGGCGGGCAAAGAGCTGGTAGAAAAAAATACTAACTCGGTTTTCGAGCAGAGCGAGGGGGCTATTGTTTATAAGGGCGAGAAAGTTGGCCTGCATACCCGGGTTTTCATAACATCTGCCGGCTTGCCGACATATGAGACAAAAGATCTGGGGCTAACCGAGCTAAAAAATAAAGACTTTCCGAGTGCCGCCCGCTCAATTATCATCACTGCCAACGAACAAAGCGAATATTTTAAGGTGATGTTAGCTGCACTGGCCGAAATCGATAAACCCTTGGCAGACAAAACCTCCCACTTGTCTCATGGCTTCGTAAGCCTATCTACTGGTAAAATGAGCAGCCGGACAGGCAAGGTTTATGCCGCTATGAAGTTACTCTTAGAAGTTAAAGATGCAGTTCATGCCCAATATCCGGATTCCGATGTCAGGAAAGAAATTACATTTGCTGCGGTTAAATATTCCTTTTTAAAGCACCGGATAGGATCGGACATAGTACTAGATATTGATGAATCAATAGGCCTGGAAGGCAACAGCGGACCCTATCTTCAATATGCGTTCGCTAGGGCCTGCGGTATTCTTCAAAAAGCTAATGACTCTAACCTACAACCTACAACCTCTAATCTTGAGTCCGGAGAGCGGTCTTTGGCTCGGAAGATTAGTGAATATCCAGAGGTGGTAGCCAAAGCCGCAGCCGATTTGATGCCGCATTATATATGCACTTATCTTTATGAACTTGCTCAGGTATTCAATCGATTCTACGAAGCCAACCGAGTAGTTGGAGACCCGCGGGAGGCCACTCGCCTAAATCTAGTCAAAGCCTACGCTGACGTACTAAAAAACGGGCTGGATCTGCTGAATATTGCCGCGCCAGAACAAGTATAAAATGGTATAATATAGGTTAGCAAGTAAGGAGTTAAACATGGCAAAGCAATCACCTAAAACCGGATTTATGCATTTTGTACGTACCCAGGGCGTGATTGGGTTGGCTGTAGGGTTGGCAATCGGTACCCAGGTCGGTGCAACTGTGGGCAAACTGGTTGATGGATTTATTAATCCAATCGTTTCTTTTGTTGTTGGCAATAATTCAGGGCTAAACAACGCTACTTGGCATGTGGTAAAAAGCACCCACGGTGGGCGAACACTCACTTTCAAATGGGGAGAGATTGTGTCTTCAATAATTACGTTGTTGGCGGTGTCAGCGGTAATTTACTATGTAGTTCATGGCCTAAAACTAGATAAACTAGATAAAAAAGACGAGGACAAAAAGTAGGCTTAAGAATATAATGTCTAATCAGATTAACATTAAGGAGAAACGGAAATGATACTGGTTAAGATATTAAAGCGCAAAGATGCTTCATCGGTGGTCATAGCTGTGCTAATCGCAATGATACTCACTCAGCCATTAGGCGAAGTGACTTCTCACCTAGCTGGTACAATTTCAAATCTGAACGATGGACAATATATCAGCTTTTCTATGCCGGGGGCGGGCTGGAAAGGCGAATACCTTTACCCAGTTGTTTGGGTAGTCTTACAATTAGTTTTGTTAGAGATTTTGGCCTGGCTTTACACTTGGGCTGCCGCTTCGATGAAGAAAAAGTAAGAGATTGATGGCGAAAGAACCAAAAACACTCACAGACGCAGAACTACGCAAAAAACTGACGCCGGAGGAGTATCGGATCCTACGCGAAAAAGGGACCGAGGCGCCGTTTACCGGCAAGTTTTTGAACAATAAAGAAACTGGGATGTACACCTGTTTGGTGTGTGGGGCTAACCTTTTCACATCTGATACAAAGTTTGATAGCGGTAGCGGCTGGCCTAGCTTCTACGATGTATTTAGTTCTGACGCTGTTAAATTGACAGAGGATAGCAGTCACGGCATGAAAAGGGTAGAGGCTACCTGTGCTAACTGCGGTAGCCACCTGGGTCATGTGTTTAATGATGCTGCAGATCAACCCACCGGCGTGCGTTTTTGCATCAACTCGGCTAGCTTAGATTTTATGCCGAAAGACAAACAAGCCAAATCTTCGACCGTTGATAAAAAGTAGAGCCAAGACTATAGTAACGATTACCAACTAACGGAGGTGTTCATTATGAAGGGCCTACAAAAAGTTCTTAAAGATAAGACAAATAATAATTTAGTAGTAAGTCTCTTGCTGGGCTTTGGCACAGTACTTTTTATTCAGAGCGTAGCAACAGCATGGAACCAGGGTCCAAGCAGTTACTGGCATGGTCAGCTTTGGCGTGATCTGTTCGGCTACCTAGCTGTTTTAGTAGTTGCCGAGCTGGTTAGCTGGATGGCCAAATAGGGCAATGCCCAAAAATGATCCGTTCTTACACAAAAACGTAGAAGAATACCTACTTAGTATGCCAAATGCAGTATTAGATTATCCATTTGGCGAGGAAGTGGCGGTTTATAAGGTCGGTCCGGGTGCGAAAAGCCCCGATGCTCCGACCGCAAGCGTCGGAGGTCGGGGTAAAATGTTTGCGTTAGTATCAGAAAAATCCGACCCGGCGCGTATTAGCCTAAAATGCGACCCAGTGCTTGCCGAGACTCTGCGCGAAAAATACGAAAGCGTAATGCCCGGCTACCATCTAAACAAAAAGCATTGGAACACCATTATCCTATCTGGGCAGCTAAGCTGGGAAGACGTCCAAGACCTGATCAAACTTAGCTACAACCTAGTTACAAATGCTCAATGAACAAATGGACGAATGAATAACAAATCATTCAATTCATTAATGCATTTAAAGCATTCATTGAACATTGAACATTTGTCGCATTGAAGATTCAATAGCTGTTCGCTATTGGAGTTGGGGGGAGGCGAGTAGTGCCTGCACACTGGCAAGGTCGCTTTTTAGTAGGCCAAGACCTTTGGTGCCGCTGCCAGGAGCGGCTGCTTTTATCTGATTCTCATAAAGGCCTAAATTTTCCTTTAGGTAGCTTAAGTAAGTACTTTCTAAGGTGTTATTTTGCTGAGCGGCTAAAAGTTTGGCGTCAACGGTTTTGTCTAGATAGGGGTTGGTAAGTTTGGCGTCAATTTTTACACTGTTTCCTTTAAGGTAAGAAGCTATTTGGTTTTGCTCACTCGTTAGGGCAGCATCGGTAGTGGCTATTATCCCAAGTGTGTCAGGATCCTTGCTTTTCCCAGCCACAATTTTACTTACTCTTACAATTTCTCCAGATCTGTAAGATAAGTTCGTAAACGCCTGAAACTTACCACCGTTTTTGCCAGAAATCGCCCCAACTATCACGATTATGAGAGCTATTACAAAAACTCCAGCACCTCCCAGTATTAAAATCTTTGGCAAGCTACCACTTGGTAACTTGGGTCCACCAGCTTTTTGAGCCTTGGGCTGATCTTTCATAATAAAATCGTACTGCGAGTTTGTGGGGTCGGGTTGCTGCGGCTGCATAAGCACAATAATAACAGCTTAAAGCTATTGGCTTAAAGCCTAAAGCTA